>CAITQY010000132.1 GCA_903894655.1 uncultured Gemmatimonadota bacterium | reverse complement strand
GCCCGGTGCGCCGCTGCCACGTGAACGGCAGCGAGTGCGTGGCAAAGTCGTGGAAGCAGTGTCCCGCTTCGTGCACGAGCGTCTGCACGTCGTCGGGCCCGCCGACGGCATTCATGAAAATGAACGGACGTCCGCGAAACGACAGATCGGTGCAGTACCCGCCCGGTGCTTTGCCGGGCCGGCTTTCGAGATCGAGCAGCTGCTCGTCGGCCATGATGCGGAACTGCGCACCCAACTCGGGATCGACGCGCTGGAAAATATTCTTGGCGCGATCGATGAACGTGTCGACGTCGGCAAACGGCTTGAGCGGTTCGTCGGCGTTCAAGTCGACCGTAACGTCCCAGGGACGCAGCACCTCGACGCCGAGCGAGGCGCGGCGATGCTCCATCAGACGGGCAACGGCTGGCGTGACCGTTTTCTTGACGGCGTCGTGAAACCGCGCGGTATCTTCAGGCGTGTAATCAAAGCGATGCTTGGCGGCGAAACAGTAGCGCTGGTAGTCGGGGAAACCAGCTTCCTTGGCCACCGCGTCGCGCAGCACATACATGCTGTCGAACAGGTCGGCGAACTCATCCCGCTTGACCATGTACGCCTCGGCGCCAAGGCGGAACGCCCGTTCGCGTTCGGCACGGTCAGCAGCCTTGAGGTACGGCTGCAGCTGCGGAATCGTTTTCGGCGTCCCGTCCCAGTCGACGCTCAGTCCACCGGTGATCTTCTGATAGCCGGCGGACAGCTCCTCGATCTGCGAGAAACGCGCGACGTTCGACTCGCGAAAAATGTCGATGTCGGTGCGGAAGCGTCGAATCGTGGTGTCGAGATCCTCGCGCGACCATCCGAGGTCGATCAGCCGTTTGGCGAGTCGAACGCCCTGCTCCTCCAGCTTCGGGAAGATCTCCATGGAGAAGCGGAGATAGGCCGTCTCGGCCGCCGTGTCGGCGGTATTGCCGGTATACGCAATCATGGCGAGAGTGCCGGCCTCTCCGACCAACGTATCGAGCCGCGACCACGTGCTGAGCCACGACTCGATGACGGTTGACGTCGGCTCGAGGGGAATGGTGGCCAGCTGTTCGTAATACGGCAGGATGTCGTCCCACGCCGCGTCGCGAAACGCGTCGGGAGAAGCCGGGAGTTCGATCATGATGTCGGAGATTGGTCGCATACACAGCACACTACGTCATGGCGTCGCCGCCGCGTCAGCGGAGCGCGTTGATGTGCGCGCTCTCGCATCAGGGACCGGCGCTACTCGCCGTATGGAATCCAGATATTCTTGACCTGCACGGCACGCCGCAGGAATTCGCGGCCTTCTCCTACCCGCGGATCCAACCATTCGCGCCCGTCCCATTCGGTCCACGTGCGCTTCAAGTTTGCCGCCGACGCCTTCTCAACAGCGGTGGCGCCCACATGCGATCCAACGTACCACATCGCATCGACGTCGTCATGCTCCGCCAACACTTTCGCCAGCGCATCGCGCGAGCCGGTCACGATGTTCAGCACACCGGCAGGCACGTCGGATGTCTCGAGCACGCTGTAGAAATCAGTCGCGGAGAGCGGATACCGCTCCGACGGCACGGCAACGACCCGATTGCCCATGGCCAGGAGGGGAGCCACGAGTGACACCAGTCCGAGCAACGGATAGGGATCGGGACAGGCCACGCCGACCACACCGATGGGCTCGTGCATAGCCAGCGCGACCCCGCGCAATGGCACGTCGTGAACCGCTCCATCGTGCTTGTCCGCCCACGCGCCGTACGTGAACAATCGCGAAATGGATGCCTCGACTTCGCGCCTGGCATCGACCGCGGTGGCTCCCGTCATGGCCGAGAGCCGTGCGGCGAATTCCTGTTCGCGGGCGGACAGGTTTTCGGCAAGGTAGAACAGAATCTGTGATCGCTGATGCCCGGTGAGCTTCGACCAGCCGGCGCCGGCATGTGCCGCTTCGACCGCGTTCCGCAGATCCTTCCGGTTGCCGTCGCCGACTTCCCCAACCACGCGGCCATTCGCGCCCACGACACGACGCGAGTAGCCCGAGTCGCTGCGCGTCTGCTTGCCGCCGATGAACAGCTTCGGGGTCCGATCGATGGCGGGGAGTGTGGATGCCGTCATCGCGGCGTCAGCGGCATCGTCATCGGCATCGGCATCGTCAGCGGCCGCCGCTGACGTGGCCTCGGAGACGACGGGCGACGGGGCGCTCTCGTGCGGGCGCACGGGCTTGAGATACTCACCAAGCCCTTCGCGACCGCCTTCACGGCCGAACCCGGACTCGCGATAACCTCCAAAACCGGCGGCCGCATCGAACAAGTTCGTGCTGTTGATCCAGACCACACCGCACGTGAGCTTTGGTGCGATGTCGAGCGCCAGATTGATGTTCTCGCTCCACACGCTGGCGGCGAGCCCGAAGGGCGTGTTGTTGGCGAGCGCGACCGCTTCTTCGGGCGTGCGAAAGGTCATGCTGACGAGCACGGGCCCGAAGATCTCGACCTGAGCGATGGTGGCCGACGGCGCGACATTCGTGAACAGCGTGGGCGGGTGAAACGAGCCTTCGGCGGGCGTGGCCCACGAGGGCTGCCAGCAGGTGGCGCCTTCTTCCACGCCTTGCGCGCACAACTGTTTGATGCGTTCGAGCTGCACGGGGGCAACGATCGCGCCCATGTCGATGGTTTTGTCGAGCGGAGTGCCGACGCGCAGCCGCTCCATGCGATCGCGCAGCTTGCCGATGAGCTGATCGGCCACGCCTTCCTGCACCAGCAGACGCGACCCGGCGCAACAGACTTGTCCCTGGTTGAACCAGATCGCATCGACGACGCCCTCGACGACGCTATCGAGATCGGCGTCTTCGAACACGATGAACGGGCTCTTGCCGCCCAGTTCGAGGGAGAGCCCCTTGCCCGATCCGGCGGTCGCCACGCGAATACTGCGACCGATGTCGGTGCTGCCGGTAAAGGCGATCTTGTCGACGTCGGGGTGCTCGACGATGGCCGCTCCCGTGCGTCCGTCGCCGGTGACGAGATTGAAGACGCCCGGCGGCAGGCCGATGTCGTGCATCAACTCCGCGAAGCGCAGCGCCGTGAGCGGCGTGAACTCGGCGGGCTTGAGCACAACCGTGTTTCCGGCGGCGAGGGCGGGCGCGACCTTCCACGCCAACATGAGCAGGGGGAAGTTCCATGGGATCACCTGCCCCACCACGCCGTACGCGTGGCTGTTCGGGAACTCGGCCGAGAGCAGCTGCGCCCACCCGGCGTGATACGAGAAGTGACGCGCCACGAGCGGAATGTCGATGTCGCGTGTTTCGCGAATCGGCTTGCCGTTGTCGAGCGCTTCGAGGACGGCGAAGTGTCGGGCGTGCTTCTGAATGCCACGAGCAATCGCGTAGAGCCAACGGGCGCGGGCATGATCGTCGAGCGCCTGCCAGCCGGGCAACGCCGCGCGCGCCGCGGCCACGGCGGCATCGACGTCCTGCGCACTCCCCTGCGCGACACGGGCTAGCACGGTACCCGTGGCCGGGTCGTTCACGTCGAAGGAGTCGCCGGCCGCCGGCTTCGTAAACGCGCCGCCGATGTAGTGCCCGAACGCGCTCCCGTGCTCGGCCAGCCACGTGCGCACCACGGCATCCCCTTCCGGAGCCGGGCCGTAACTCATCGTCTCAAAAATCTCGCGGACGGTGCCGCCCGTCGGTGTATGCGTCGTGGCCATGCGGTTCACACCATAGGTTGGCGATGAGCCGCGGCGTAGCGACCCGTCACGAAGTGTTCGAGCTGACGCTCGACATCGGTCAGCAGCCCGCTCGCGCCGAACCGGAACAGATGCGGACGAAGCCAGCGATCGCCGAGCTCCTCTTTCATGAGGATCAGCCAGTCGAGGGCCTGCTTTGCCGTTCGGATACCGCCGGCGGGCTTGAACCCGACCTCAAAGCCCGTGCGCGAGCCGAAGTCGCGGATCATGCGCGTCATGACCAGTCCCACGGGGAGCGTGGCGTTCGACGTTTCCTTGCCCGTGCTGGTCTTGATGAAGTCGGCGCCAGCCATCATGGCGACCTGACTCGCGCGCGCGACGTTCGTGAGCGTGGCGAGTTCACCGACGCCCAGGATGGTCTTGAGATGCGCCTCGCCACAGGCCTCGCGAAAGGCGCGGACTTCGTCGTACAGCGCCTGCCAGTTCCCGGTGAGGACGTGGGCGCGCGTGATCACGATGTCGATTTCCGTGGCGCCCGCGGCAACCGACGCATGGATTTCAGCGACGCGCTGTTCGAACGGGGATAAGCCAGCGGGGAAGCCGGTGGAGACGGCGGCGACGGGTACGCCCGCCCCCTGTAGCGCCTCGACGGCGGTGGCGACGTACTGGTGATAGACGCACACCGCACCGACCGTGATACCCAGGTCGCGGACACCGAGGGCCTCCAGGATGTCATGGCGCAGCGGATGACGCGCCTTCGCACAGAGCCGCCGTACGTTGCCCGAGGTGTCGTCACCGGCCAGCGTGGTGAGGTCCATGCACGTGATGGCGCGCAACAGCCACGCCGCCTGCCACTCCTTCTTGACGGTGCGTCGGCCGCCGAGGGAGGCCACCCGCCGTTCCACGGCGCTGCGATTCACCTTGGTGGCGCGCACCAACGCGAGATCGAGGGCGGTGCCAGGATTCCGGGCCGGCGGCGTATCGGGGCCCAGTCCCGTGGGCCAGCGAACGCCGTCCGGCGCTTCGCCGTCCGGCGCATCGGCAAGGAGGGAGCGGAGCGGTCGCGGAGCGTGCAAAGGAGTAACGGTCATGACCCATCCAATCTACCTGACGGCGGGATCCGGCGCTCGATAGGCATCGTGGCAGACGTCGCGCTCAAGTACGTGGGGGCACTGGCCGATAGTGCTACATGGAGAGGAGTCCCCCGACCGACGAGACCATGCGTTCCGCCCAACCCACCCATCTGCTTGCCATGTTGTTCGCGGCCGTCCCGACGCTGCTGGCGTTCCCCGGTTGCACCAAGACCGTGGAGGCACCGGCTGCGGCGCAGCTGACGATCGTGCAGGGACATCTGCAGACCGCTCCGGTGGGCACCCTGCTTCCGACGCCGGTGGTGCTTCGGGTGATCGGTACCGATGGCGCGCCCATCGGCAAGATTCCCGTGAGCTTCAACGTGCTCGCGGGAGGCGGGTCGGTCGACCCGGGCACCGTGGTCAGCGACGCCAACGGCGAGGTGAAGGCCCGTTGGACGCTCGGCCCGGGGGCGCAGGTGCACACCATGACCGGCACCGCGCCAGGGCTCGACCCGGTCACCCTGAGCGCCAACGGCATCTTACCCAGCGAGTTGGTGATCGCCCAAGGCAACAACCAGACGGCCAAGGCGGGTACTGCGCTGACCGTTCAGATCGTGCTGCGGGTCACGGGCGGGTTCAACGTCCCGATTCCCGGCCAGACGATCGGCTTGGCGATCACGAGTGGCGGCGGCAGTATTACGCCGCAGTCGGCGGTGACCAACGCGCTCGGCGAAGTCACGGTGCGCTGGACACTTGGCCCGCAGGTCGGCCAGCAGACGGCCACCGCCACCGCCGGCACCCTGGGCCCGATCGCGATCACGGCAATCGCGAACTAAACGTCCGCGGGCACGCACGTCGTCGATTCGCCGTTTGCTGCGAACCGACGACGTGTGTACATCGTTGCACTAGGGTATGACCCGCGCCCCCGCGGCATCACTTTACCCTGGTCATGGCGAACGCACCGACTTTGAGCACGCTGGCTGGAAAGACCGTGGTGGTGACCGGCGCCAGTGATGGCATCGGCAAGGCCGCGGTGCGCGCCTATGTCGCCGCGGGCGCGTCGGTGGTCATGATCGGGCGCAACGAAGCGAAGACGGCGGCCGCGGCGCAGGCGATCCTGCGCGACGCGGGCCTGACTGCGGGTACCGAGGGCCGCGATCGGGCCATCACATGGGAAATCGCCGACCTGTCGCGTCAACAGGAGGTGCACGACGTGGCCGACCGACTCCTGGCGCGCCTCCCGCGGATCGACGTGTTGGCGAACAACGCCGGCGCGATGTTTCTGGACCGCGAGGTCACTCCGGAGGGATTCGAGCGCACCTTTGCCCTGAACCATCTGAGCTACTTCACGTTGACGCTGCGACTGCTGGCACCGCTGGTGGCAGCCGCGCGGCCGGGTGCGCCCTCGCGTGTGCTGAACGTGTCGAGTCGCGCGCATGCCAACGCGCGCCCCGCGCTGGACGATCTCCAGCTGGAGCGCCATTTCGGCGGCTGGAAACAATACGCCAATTCGAAGCTGTACAACATCTGGTTCACACGCGCCCTTGCGCGTCGTCTCGATGCGTCGCGCGTGGCGACGCAGGCGCTGCATCCGGGGGTGGTGAGCACGCGCTTCGCGACCAACAACGGTCTGATGGGGCAACTGCTCAGACGGGCCATGGACGTGATGTCCGTGACGCCGGCGCAGGGGGCCGACACGCTGGTGTGGCTCTCGTCGGCGGAGGCCGCGCTCGAGGGGTCGGGTGATTATTGGCGACAGCGCCGCCGCGTCACGCCATCGGGCACGGCGCGCGACGATGCACGGGCCGAAGCCCTGTGGACGACGACGTCACGCCTGACCGGCCTCGATACCGACCGGCTTATCCGCGACGCGATGACGCATGCCGTGGCGTGATCTCCCACGGCTCGCCGCCATTCTCTGGCGTCTCGTGCCGCTCGTGCTGTCGTTCATACGGGACCGTCGTCGCTGGATTCGCTGGGGCGGCGCCACGCCGCGCACGCCCGCGTTCCACGAGCGCCGCGCCCGCAGCATGGTGCACGACCTCGCCGTGCTCGGCCCGGCGTTCGTCAAGCTGGCGCAAATTTTTGCGACCCGAGCCGATCTGGTGCCGGAGCCCTATCTCGCCGCCCTTGGTACGCTCACCGACCGCGTGCCGCCGGTGCCGTGGACGCAGATCCGTTCGGCGCTGCAGGAAGCGTGGCACGCCGATCCCGACCGCATCGTGGACCAGCTCGACCCGGTGCCGCTGGCCGCGGGATCACTGGGTCAGGTGCACCGCGCCCGCTATCAGGGTCGTGACGTGGTGGTGAAGGTGCTCCGTCCAAACGTGGAGGCGATCGTGGTGCGCGACGTCCGACTGGCGCGCGCGATCGTAAACGCCGTGTACACGCGCTTTCCGCATCATCATGTGCGGGGCTTCCGTGTCGTACTCGACGAGTT
>CAITQY010000131.1 GCA_903894655.1 uncultured Gemmatimonadota bacterium | reverse complement strand
TTCACCTCAGCGAACGGTTTGAATTTATGCGTGTTGTCTTTCTCCATCAGCCGAGCCCAGTGAAAGCTGATCGCGCCGGGAATGTGTCCTTTCCGAAGCCAGATTTCATCTTTGCCGAGGTATTCGTTGATCGGGCGCGCATCGACGAGCACGTAACCGGGCTGGCCTTTGTGCGTGAGCACATCGTCGCTGTTCACGGCGATCTCCGGATGACCGGTCGCGGGGAGTTCACCGGGAGGATTGCCGAAGTATTCCTGAACCGGCTTGAAGCCGGCGGCTTTCCAGCCCGGAAGCCCGCCGTCCACGATCTTGATGTCCTTGATGCCGTATTTCTCGAGGACAAAGGCGACCATGCTCGCGCTGAGGATCTCATCGTTGGGCAGTGCCTCGCCGGTGGCGTAAATGATGTGCGTCCGATCTTTGTCCACGCCGGCCCGGACAAGCAGGGCCTTGGTCAAGTCCGGTGGGAGATACTGCACGGGCACGCCTTGGTCGGTCCCGCGGAGGGTATCGAACTCGAGGTGATGCGCCGTCGGCAGATGCCCGCGAAAGTAACCTTTGTAGCCACCACGGGTATCGAGGACGATCGGGCGCGCTTTCGGGTCCAGGTTGTCGATCAGCTTTTTTGCATCCTCGGGTGAGATGATGCCGATTGCACCCATCGACCACGGAGCACTCGCTGCCAGAAGCGCTGCGGTGAGAATGGCAATGAA
The DNA here is from genome assembly GCA_903894655.1 of uncultured Gemmatimonadota bacterium. Lineage (GTDB taxonomy): Bacteria > Gemmatimonadota > Gemmatimonadetes > Gemmatimonadales > Gemmatimonadaceae > Gemmatimonas. The sequence continues at coordinate 2,393 of CAITQY010000131.1, read as the reverse complement.
ATGTTGTTTGGGATGCGAAGCGATTGAGTGTGAATACATGCCTCGTAGCGCATATCTTCGGCGTGCTTGTGTCCAGTTGAGAAGTGTGGCAGTCTTGCGTCGATGCCAACCGACGATTGCACCGATGTCCTGAAAGCCCTCGCTGACCGCACGCGGCAGCGGATCGTGAAAGCGCTGCTGGTCGGGGACACGACCGTCAATGAATTGACCGAGCAACTCGGCCTCTCGCAATACAACACGTCCAAGCATCTGCGGGTTCTGAAGGAGGCTGGGATCGTGGACGTGCGCGCGATCGGTCAGCGCCGGGAGTATTTCATCGCAACCACTTTCCGCCGCCGTATCGAGCGCGAAGGCGTCACGCTCGATTTTGGCTGCTGCACCTTCCGGATGGATCGCCTGCCAGATTGACCGCTTTGCGATTGTCGGCAGTGCCTTGATCCGATATGCGACACTCCGCATATGAAGAAAGCCATCTTGCTCGCTCTCGCCGGCTCGTTTCCCGTTCTCGCCGCCACTGCGGAGACACTGAAAATCAATGGCTCGACGACGGTGAATCTTCCCGTCGCGGAAGCCGCGGAAATCCTGCGCGCCGAGCAAAAAATGGACATTCAGGTGGACACGCAGGGTGGCAGTTCCGGTGGCATTTCCATGCTCGGCGACGGACTCGTGCAGGTTGGCATGAGCTCGAAACCCGTGAGCGACGACGACAGGGCAAAATTTCCGAAGGCCCGGTTCCGCGAGATTCACATCGGGGAGGATGCGGTGGCGCTCATCGTCTCAAGGGACGTGTGGGAAGGCGGTGTGAAGGCGCTCACAAAGCAGCAGATCAAGGACATCTACGAGAGCAAGATCACCAATTGGAAGGACCTGGGCGGCAAGCCGCAGAGGATCGCGTTCTTCAACAAAGAGCCGGGTCGCGGGACGTGGGAGGTCTTTGTGCATTGGGTCTATGGCAGTCCCAAGGCCGCGCCCCAGGTGAGCTTCCCCGAGGTCGGCGGCAACGAAGAGACACGCAACAAAGTCGCGGGCACGCGCGGCGGACTCTCGCAGCTCTCCGCGTCGTGGGCCGATGGCAAGAAGGTCTTCGCGCTCGGCATCAAGCTCGATGATGGAACGGTGGTCGAGCCGACGACTGAGAACATCGCAACGAAGAAGGATCCGCTGAGCCGGCCGCTCTTTCTGCTCACGAACGGCGAACCGAGCGGTGCTGCGAAGACGCTCGTAGAGTTCCTGCTCAGCGAGCGCGGGCAGGAGCTGGTGAAGAAACACGGCTACCTGCGGCTCAGGGATTTGAAGTAAGGCGCGCCGCATGACTCGTGCATGGAGCTGGTTCTTTAGTTTCGTCGCGCTGGCAACGCTGGCATTCCTCGTCGCCATCTTCGTCTGGCAAAGTCTTCCGGTCTGGCACCATGAAGGTTGGACTTATCTCACCGGACCGAAATGGTTCTTCCGGCAAAGGGAGTTCGGCGCGCTGCCGATGATCTACGGCAGCGTCGTCGTCTCCGTGGTCGCGCTGGTGCTCGCCGCGCCGCTCGGAATGGGTGCGGCCGTCTTCACCGCTGAGTATCTTTCGCGGAAACCGCGGCTCGCGGTGAAGGTGCTCATCGAGCTGCTCGCGGGCGTGCCCTCAGTCGTCTATGGGCTCCTCGGTATTCTGCTGCTGCGGAACTGGATTTACGAGCTGTTCGCGCGTTTCGACCTGCTCAGCGGCGACACCTTACTCACCGCCGCGGTGCTCCTTTCAGTGATGATTCTGCCGACGGTCGTCACCCTCAGCGACGATGCACTGCGCGCCGTGCCCGCCACCCAACGACGCGCCGCTCGCGCGCTCGGCCTTACGCGATCGGAGACGATCCTGCACGTCTCCTTGCCACAAGCGCGCCGCGGCCTCAGCGCAGAGCTGCTCCTCGCGCTCGGGCGAGCGTTTGGCGAAACCATCGCCGTGTTTCTCGTCGTCGGCCGTCAGGACAACAACCTTCCCGAACGGCTGCTTTCGCTGCGCCCGCTGCTCGAATCCGGGCAGACACTCACGAGCAAGCTCGGCAGTTCCGAAACGAATATCGGCTACGGCGATCCGTTGCATTGGGGCGCGATCGTCGGCCTTGGTTTGATCCTGCTCGTGCTCACCGGCGCGCTCACAGTGCTCGGCACCGGCTTTGGAAAAAGGTCCGATGCGTAAGCTCAGCGACTTCCTCATCGCCGCCATCGCGGGACTGTGCGCGCTTGTCGCCGCGGGCATTCTTGTCGGGCTCGTCTTCGTCGTCGCGCAACGCGGGTTGCCGGCCTTGAGCTGGTCTTTCTTCACCGAGCAGATCCGCCTCGTCGGCGCAGCGGGCGGGATTTTCTGGAACCTCATCGGCACGATCATTCTCCTCGGTGCAGCATTCGTCATT
>CAITQY010000130.1 GCA_903894655.1 uncultured Gemmatimonadota bacterium | reverse complement strand
GGCGATGAGCTCGAGGCCATCGCTCTGCCGCTGCGTTTCCTCGTCGATCAGATGCGCGATCTCCGGATCCGCCTGCGACAGGGCATCCCCCGGCGGCAAGCGATCCCACTGCGACCAGTTCGCGCTGGCTCCACCACTCATGTCGTACTCCCCGAGGCGTCGGCCTCACTGTCGTCCCGTTCGATCTTCGCCACGCGGCCCTGATGACGACCGCCTTCGAACGGCGTCGTCAGCCAGGCCTCCAGAATGGCGAGGGCATCTTCGTCCGACACAAAACGCGCCGGCAACACCAGTACGTTCGCGTCGTTGTGTTTACGAGCGAGCGCGGCCACCTCGGGGTTCCACGCCACGGCGGCGCGCACCCCGGGATAGCGGTTCGCCACATAGGACATCCCGAGTCCCGTGCCGCACAGGAGGATGCCGCGGGCGGCTTGCCCGTCGGAGACCTCCTGCGCCAGCGGATGGGCATAGTCCGGATAATCGGTGCTGGCGGTGCTATGCGTCCCGATGTCTTCCACCTCGTATCCCAACTCGGCGAGCGCCGCGCGCAGGCGCTCCTTCAGCTCGAAGCCCGCGTGGTCGGACGCGATGGGGATGCGCTCCCCCGGTTGTGCCACATCCACCATGGTCAGATGACTCCGTTGACTGCTCAGGATTCCTTATTGGGATACTGCGGCCACGTTTTGATCATACCGCGAACCGCCTGAATCCGCTGCTCCGCCACGCGATCGGCGGCCTTGTACGTGGGAATGCCCGTATCCTCGGCCAGCCGGAACACACTGCGCACGGTTTGGTAGATCTCGTCGGCCTTGCGCAGCGCCCGCTCTCGGCTCCAGCCGGTGAGCTCGCTGTACACGTTGATCACGCCGCCGGCGTTGGCGACGTAGTCGGGCGCATACAGGATGCCGCGCGCTTCGAGGGCGTCACCATGACGGTCGTCCAGCAGTTGGTTGTTGGCCGCACCGGCCACGATCTCGACGGTGAGCTGCGGGATCGTGTCGTCGTTCAGGATGCCGCCCAGCGCGCAGGGCGCGAAGACGTCGGCCTTCGCGCGATAGATCGCGTCGAGCGCCACCGCCGTGGCACCCATCTCGTCGACGACCCGCTGGATACGGCCCGCATCGATGTCGGTGACCATCAGCTTCGCGCCCGCCGCGTGCAATGCCTTGGCGAGATAGTAGCCCACATGGCCCAGCCCCTGAATCGCGATCGTGCGCCCCGCGAGGCTGTCGCTGCCCCACTTCTGGTGCGCCGACGCCTGAATGGCGCGGAACACCCCGTGGGCCGTCACGCTCGACGGGTCGCCCGACTTCGAACCGATGCCGGTCACGTGCTTCGTCTCCATGTGCACGAAGTCCATGTCCTCGACCGTCGTGCCGACGTCTTCCGCCGTGACATAGCGACCGCCGAGCGAATCGACGAAACGCCCGTGTGCCCGGAACAGCATCTCGCGGTTGGTCGTCTTGTTGTCACCGATGATGACCGACTTGCCGCCGCCGAGGTTGAGACCGGCCACGGCATTTTTGTACGTCATGCCACGCGAGAGTCGCAGGGCATCGACGATCGCGGCCTCTTCGGAGGCGTAGTTCCAGAAACGGCAGCCGCCGAGCGCGGGGCCGAGCGTGGTGTCGTGGATCGCGATGATGCCGCGGTAGCCGGACGCTTTGTCATGGCAGAAGACGACCTGCTCATGACCCATCTCGGCGATTTTTTCGAAGTAGTGCATAGGTGGGAACCGGAAGATCAGTCTGGAAGAGATCCGTCGTTCGCGGCCGCCGCGGCCAGTGTCTCGCGGGCGATCACGATGCGCTGAATCTCTGACGTGCCCTCGTAGATTTCAGTCACTTTCGCATCTCGGAAGAAGCGTTCGACGGGATAGTCGGTCACGTAGCCGTAGCCGCCGAACACCTGCACGGCCTGCGTCGTGACCCACATAGCGGTCTCAGTCGCGAAGAGCTTCGCCATGCTGCTGAAGCGCGTGATCTTCTCACCGCGCTGCTTGGCCGCCGCGGCCGCATGCAACAGCGTGCGGGCGGCGGTGATGCGCGTCGCCATGTCGGCGAGCTTGAACTGGATCGCCTGAAATTCGGCGATGGGCTTGTTGAACTGCCGGCGCTCGCCGGCGTAGCGCACGGCGGCCTCGAGTGCTGCGCGCGCGATGCCGATAGCCTGCGCGGCGATGCCGAGACGCCCGTGATCGAGCGACCCGATGGCATAGACGAAGCCCTGCCCCGCTTCACCGAGCAGCCGGTCACCAGGCACGCGGCAATTGTCGAGATTGATCTGGAGTGTGGGCGATGCGCGCAGCCCCATCTTGTTTTCCTTCTTCGCCAGATGGAAGCCAGGCAAGTCAGGCGTCAGGATGAACGTCGAGATGCCCTTGCTGCCCTCGCGGGCGTCGGGGGAATCGGTGCGCGCCATACACAGAATCACGCCGGCCTCACTGCCATGCGACACCCACGCCTTCGTGCCGCTCAGCAGCCAGTCGTCGCCCTCACGCACGGCCTGACAGCGCAGGGCAGCAGCATCGGAACCGGCTTCCGGCTCCGACAACGCGAAGGCGCCCAGCAGTTCACCGCGCGCCATCGGCGGCAGGAAGCGCTGCTGTTGCGCGTCGGTGCCGAAGTTCAGGATCATCTGCGTGGGCAGCGAGTTGTGCACGCTGAGCAGCACCGCCGCCGAGGCATCGGCAACCGCGATCTCCTCGAGCGCGAGCAGGTAGCTCTGCACGTCGAGATCGAGTCCATCGAAGCGTTCCGGCGTGAGCATGCCGAAGAACCCCAGCTCGGCCATCTGCGTGACCATCACGCGGTCGAAGCGCGATTCCTGATCGCGCTCACCGGCGAGGGCTACGAGCTCACGCTGCGCGTACGCGCGTGCCATCGCCTGGATTTCCTGCTGTGTTTCGTTGAGCTGAATCAGCGACATGGCGGGTCAGTACTGGTAGAAGCCACGGCCGGACTTGCGTCCATACCAGCCGGCGGCGACGTACTTCCGCAGCAGCGGGCACGGACGGTACTTCGGATCGCCGAGTCCCTGGTGCAGCACGTCGAGAATCGCGAGGCAGGTATCGAGGCCGATGAAGTCGGCGAGCGCGAGCGGTCCCATGGGATGATTCATGCCAAGCTTCATCACCGTGTCGATGGCGTCGGGCGTTCCGACGCCCTCCATCACGCAGTAGATGGCCTCATTGATCATCGGCATCAGGATGCGATTCGCCACGAAACCCGGAAAGTCGTTCACTTCCACCGGCGTCTTGCCGAGCCCCTTGGCGAGGCGCATGACCGTGTCGGTGGTGGCGTCGCTGGTGGCGAGGCCGCGGATGACTTCCACCAGCTGCATCACGGGCACAGGGTTCATGAAGTGCATGCCGATCACCTGCTCGGGGCGCTTGGTGCGCGCGGCGATTTCGGTGATCGAGATGGAGCTCGTGTTGCTGGCGAGAATCGCGCCAGCCGGGGCCAGACGGTCGAGGTCCTCGAAGATGCGGAACTTGAGATCGGTGCGTTCGGTGGCCGCTTCCACGATGATGGCCGCATCGGCAACGGCGTCGAGTGACGTGGAGGTGGCGATACGCGCGAGGGCGGCGTCGGCCGCACTCGCCTCGATCGCGCCCTTCTTGACCTGACGATCGAGATTCTTCGCGATCGTGTCACGACCCTTCGCCAGCGCATCGGCGTTGACGTCAATCAAGGTGACGGCATGTCCGCTGGTCGCGAAGACATGCGCGATGCCGTTGCCCATCTGCCCCGCGCCCACCACGGCGGCGCGTTCCAACGCTCCTTGCGTCCCGCTCTGCGTCCCGCTCTGCGTCCCGTCCTGCATATCGATTCGACTCCGAAAAGTTAAGTCTCTGTGAGTGCACCGCGGTGGCGATATCCGACGGCCAACGCTCCACCCAACACCAGCATCGCCACGAGCCCGCCTTCGGGTCCCCAGGCGCCGCCGCTGATCCAATCCGACCCGCTCAAGGTGGCCCGATATCCCGGCGTCGCGAACGGCAAGCCACTCACCGGCACGTGCAACACCGCCGCCATCACCCAATTCCACGCCAGATGTGCGCTCCACGCCGCGGGCAAACTGCCGGTGCGTTCCCGCACCAAACAGAGACATAACCCGGCTAACATGACCACCACCGTGGTGCGCACGTTCGCGCCAGGATTCATCAGGTGCACCGCCCCGAAGGCCACGCTTGAACTCACCCGCGCCACCCAGCGCCCCGCAGCCTCCTCGGCCACGGCATACAGGTAGCCACGAAACACCAGCTCTTCCCACAGGGCCGCCGGCCCCAGCAACCACAGCAGTCGCAGGGCGGTCCCGCCCCAGCTGTCCTCCATGAACGCGGCACCGTCGAGACCGCCGGCGGGGATCGCCTCAATACGCAGCGCACCGACCACCCACAAAAGGCTCGCCGTGCCGAGCATCGCCGCCGTGCCCAACAGCGCACCGCGTCCAATCCGCTTCAAGCGCCAGGCTCCATCGCCGAGCGCCATCACCGACCACGGTACGTCATCGACGAAGCGCAGTGCCACCGCACACGCCGCGGCGACGCCGATCAACATCGTGCACGGATACATGGGCACGGTTTCGCCGACGCGGCGCGACAGCAGACCAAACACCGGCCCCAGTACCGACTCCGCGATGCCCTGCGCAAGAATCCAGGCGACGCCAAAGCTCAGAAGCCGCCAGGGAACCCGCAGGGCAGTGTTCACGACCCGTAGATCAGTCGACGCGCTCGACCGACAACGCGACCGCGTCTCCACCACCCAAGCAAAGCGTGGCGATTCCGGTCTTCTTGCCACGGTCGGCCAGGGCATGCAGCAGGGTGACCAGCACGCGCGTGCCGCTCGCGCCGATTGGATGGCCCAGCGCAATGGCGCCGCCGTTCACGTTCACGCGGGCATCATCCCACGAGAGACCGAGTCCATCGGCGAGCGCTTGCGACGCGAACGCTTCGTTGGCTTCGATGAGATCGTAGTCAGCGATCGTCGTGCCCGCCTTCGCCATCAGATTCTTCACCGCCGTGATCGGCGCAAAGAACAGATCCTGCGGCTCGCCGGCACCCGTGGCATACGCGGTGATGCGAGCCAGAATCGTGAGACCATGCTCGCGGGCGTACGCTTCCGACGTGACGACCACCGCGGCCGCGCCATCATTCAGCGACGACGCATTGCCGGCCGTGACGCTGAGGTTGCTGTTGTCCCCCTTGCTCGGGAACGCCGGGCGCAAACCGGACAGCGACGCGGCGGTGGTATCGGCGCGCGGACTTTCGTCGACCGAAATGATCGTCGGTCCCTTGCGACCCGGGATCTCCACCGGAACGATTTCGGCCGTGAACTTGCCAGCCAGCTGGGCGGCAACGGCCTTGGCATGCGAACCGGCCGCAAAGGCATCCTGCTGCTCGCGCGTGACGCCAGCCTTGGTGGCTGTGTACTCGGCATGCACACCCATGTGCACGTTGCAGGTGGGGCACCACAGGCCGTCTTTGATCATGCCGTCGACCATCGTCTGGTCGCCCAGCTTCACACCGCCACGCATACCGAACACGTAGTGCGGCGCATTGCTCATACTCTCCTGACCGCCGGCCACGATCACCTGCGCGTCACCGGCCTTGATGGCCTGCGCGGCAAGCATCACGGCCTTGAGGCCGGAACCACACACCTTGTTGATCGTGAGGGCGGATGCCGTGGCGGGCACCCCCGCTTTCAGCATCGCCTGTCGTCCGGGCGCCTGTCCCGTGCCACCCTGCAGTACGTGCCCCATGATGACTTCCTGTACCGCGTCGGGGGCAACGCCGCTGCGCTGAAGCGCGGCACGGATCGCGATGGCGCCAAGCTCTGGCGCAGAAAGGGGCGCGAGGCCCCCGAGATACCGCCCGATCGGGGTGCGCGCGGCACCCACGATGACAGGCTGGCGAGTTAGGTCGCTCATGTATGACAAGGAGTGGCGGGAACGTGCAGGTACAGCCTCTCAGGTGCAGCCCCTGAAAATAACCGATCGCACAGCGGAATCGGCGAAATCCGGAGCCGTGGGGCCCCCTGATTTCGCCGATTCCGTTTCGTCCCAGCCTAGCGGCCGGTCATCCCTTTGATCTGCTTCACGGCATGCTCGACCTTCATGTCGAACAGTTTCTTGCCCAGTTCCTTGCTGGCCTTCCGGGCGTCGCCGGTAATCCCGTTGTTCTTGCGCGGCTGGGCGTTCGCGTCGGGTGCCGCACCACGCGGGCCGGTCGGCACCGGATCGCCGACAGCGTTGGGGAGCTGGTCGAGTCGCACCCAGGTCCCGTCGCCCAAGTACAGCATGGTCGACGTGTCGGGGATACCGGCATGCGAGCTGGACGGGAAACCGTTCGCCTTCAGGTACGCATCGAAGTCGGCGTTGGCGGTGGAATACACGGCGTCGCAGTACAACACCTTCACGCCCTGCGCGCCGTACTTCTCGCTCAGCGACTTGGCCACCTCGGCATACACGTTGGGCTGTCCACCACCATGGTCACCCATCAGCACGACGGTCTTGAAGCCGGTGGCGATCGACTGCTCGCTGAGGCGCTCGAGAATGCCTTTCAGCAGCTCGGGCGTAAGACCGATGGTACCGGGAAGCGCGGCGCTGGCGTTGTTCGGCGTGTACGGGAGCACCGGCATGGCGATGGCATCACCGAGCTGTTCGGCGATAGTGCGCACGATCACGCGTCCCATGAGGTTGTGGCCGCCGTTCACGTTCTGCGGTCCACGCTGTTCGGTGCCCCCGGTGTAGAACAGCGCGGTCGTCTTGCCGGCGGCGAGTGCGTCCTTCACCTCAGGCCACGTCATCATCTCGAATTCGACGAGCGGCTTCCGCGGCTGCCCCTGAACGGCGGCAGCGGGCGTGATCAGTGCGGCCGCGAACAGCGCGGCCAGAGTGAGACGACTGGTCATGAGGGGCGGTGGTGGTGGGGAGTGTCGCGGGGACCTGCCCTTCTCCTACGCCGCCCGAGCCGGGATTGCTGCACGCGCCGGCGCCTCCGGCGCGCGACCATCCCGCCGCAGACAGCGGCGGAAGGGATCCACCAACATTACCGAGCGCCACCCCATCGCTGTTTCCAACCCAAGCGCAGGGAACGACAGCGAGCAATCAGTCGTCGTAGCCGACCACGAGGTTCCTGCCCGCTTGCTGCGCGCGCTGGATCGCCGTGCCCGTGGCGGCGAGCAGGCCGTCCACGCTGATCACCGAATCGGTGACCTCGGCCACTCCCACCGACAACGTGCAACGGACGCCCTGTACCTCGCCGCTGAACACGTGCCGCTGCATGCGCTCGCGGATACGTTCGGCCAGCACCAGACCACCGGACAGCTCGGTGCTCGGCAGCAGTACGGCGAACGCTTCCCCGCCCACGCGACCCACTACGTCGGTCGTACGTGATTCCTGACGGCAGACCCACGCGATCGCGCGCAGCCATTCGTTGCCGAACGCCTCCCCGTGCTGCTCGTTGATCTCGCGGAAATTGTCCGGATCGATCAGCAGCAGACTGAGCGGCTGTCCGTAGCGACGCGCACGCGCGACTTCGGACGAGGCCACGTCGAAGAAGGCACGACGGGCCGAGACGCCGGTGAGGTAGTCGGTGGTACTCGACGCATCCTCGCGCAGACTGTCCTCGAGCCGACGACGCTCCGAGACGTCGCGTGTGACGACCGAGAAACCGATCGCCGTCCCGTCGGTCGCCCGGAGCGCCGTGACCACCGTACTGGCCCAGAACAACGAGCCGTCCTGGCGCTGCCGATGTCCTTCTTCCTCGCACCAGCCATTGCGGGCCGCCAGCGCCAGCGTTTCCTGCAGATAGGCGTCGCCGCCGCTGTCCGGCGCGAGGAGTAGCGTGAGCGGCCGCCCCACCACCGCGGCGGCGGGAAACTGATGCACGCGCTCGGCCGCTTCACTCCAGGAATCGATGATGCCCGCCGCGCTCACCGTGAAGATCGCGTAGTCGCGCACGGCACCTTCGACGGCACGCAGCCGCTGATCGGCACGTGACAGCTGGCCGATCGCCGTGGCCAGCCCGCCTGCGTCCGTGACGACCGCCATAATGCGGCCGGGGGCCACCTTCACCAGCGAAAGCGTCACACCGCGCTGCTCGCCAGGCGCCAGCAGTTCGAGCGCGTCGAGGACCACTCCGCGTGGCGCGTCAAACCCGCGCACACGCGCCGCGAGGTCGGGAGCGACCGCCCCCAACGCCACAAACAGATCCTCAAGGGAGCCCGCCCGGGTGAACGGGGTGAGCAGGCGTCGCGCCGCGAGGTTGGCGACTGCGACCCGCCCTTCTTCGTCGACCTCCATGAGGCCAACCGGCGCCAGCACGAACAGGTCGAGCAGCGCCTCTGGGGTCACGGGGTCGCCTCGGCCTGAGCCGCCGCGTCCGTCGCGGCGGCGATGACATCGGCGGGGATCGCCAGCGTCCGGTCGGCGATCTCATGCAGCACGCGCGCGATGAATGCATCGGCCGACATGATGTCCTGCTTCTTGCCGGCCCCGCGCGAGCGCAGCGCAACCGTGTGCTCATCGGCTTCGCGTCGGCCAATTACGCACATGTACGGCACCTTCTGCACTTCGCCGTCGCGCACGCGGTAGTTGAGCGTTTCGTTGCGCGCATCGAGCGTGGCGCGGATGCCGGCCGCCTTCATACGCGCGACCAGTGCTTCCGCATGCTCGTTGTAGTCGATCGCAATTGGAATAACGCGCACCTGCTCGGGCGACAGCCACACCGGGAAGACGCCGGCGAAGTGTTCAATCAGGATGGCGATGAACCGCTCGAACGACCCGCTCACGGCGCGGTGGATCACCACCGGACGGTGCGGTGCGTTGTCGTCGCCCGTGTACGTGAGGTCGAAGCGCTCCGGCGCGTTGTAGTCGAGCTGGATCGTGCCCAGCTGCCACGCCCGGCCGATGCTGTCCATGACGTCGAAGTCGATCTTCGGGCCGTAGAACGCCCCGTCGCCTTCCTTCAGCTCGTACGGACGGCCGGTGCTATCGAGCGCGGCCCGCAGCGCGGCCTCGGCCCGATCCCACAGCTCGTCGGACCCGATCCGCTGCTCCGGACGGGTCGCGAACTTGAGCTTCGCCGTCAGACCGAACGTGTCGTAGTACCCGAGGATGAAATCCATGAGAAACTTCACCTCGCCGGCGATCTGATCTTCACGCAGGTACACGTGGCAATCGTCCTGCGCGAACTGCCGCACGCGCGTGAGCCCCGAGAGCGCACCGGAAAGCTCATTGCGATGCAGCACGTCGAACGTGACGTAGCGCATGGGGAGATCGCGATACGAATGCTTACTCGACGCAAAATACAAATGATGCGACGGGCAGTTCATCGGCTTGAGCGACATGTCATGTTCGCCCGTCTCGCTATCGAGCACGAGGAACATGTTCTCCTTGTACTTCCCCCAGTGTCCCGACTGCTCCCAGAGCGCCTTGTTGTAGAGCAGTGGCGTCTTGATTTCCTTGAACGCCTCCTGCTGGCGCTCGCGCACGAAAGCCTCGAGCGTGTTGTACAACGTGGTGCCTTTGGGCGTCCAGAACACGGCGCCGGGCGCGACGGGGAACAGCTGAAACAGGTCGAGCGCCTTGCCGAGCACGCGATGGTCGCGCTTCTTGGCTTC
>CAITQY010000129.1 GCA_903894655.1 uncultured Gemmatimonadota bacterium | reverse complement strand
GACCACGGAACGCCGGCGTCTCAAGCACCGACAACGGCAAGCCCGAGGCGACACGGATCTGCTCCTTCACGAGATCGACACCGGTCAACATTTCGGTGACGGGATGCTCGACCTGAATACGTGTGTTCATCTCCATGAAGAAGAAGGAACCGTCTTCGTCGAGGAGCATCTCCACGGTGCCGGCACCCACGTAGTTGATCGCCTTCGCGCCACGCACCGCCGCCTCGCCCATCTTCTCACGCAGTTCCGGTGTCATCACCGGACAGGGGGCCTCTTCAATGAGCTTCTGGTGACGACGCTGCACCGAGCAGTCGCGTTCACCGAGGTGAATCACGTTGCCGTGCATATCGCCCATCACCTGGAATTCAACATGCCGCGGCCGCTCCAGGAACTTCTCGACGTAGACGTCGCCGTTGCCAAACGCCGAGAGCGCTTCGGAACGCGCGAGCTGGAATGACCGCAGGAAATCATCAGGATCGCGAGCGACGCGCATGCCCTTGCCGCCGCCGCCGGCGGCCGCCTTGATGATGACGGGGAAGCCGATACCGCGGGCAAACTCCAGCGCCTCCTCGGGATCATCGACCGGCCCCGGTGAACCGGGCACGATCGGCACCCCGCACTCGGCCATCGCCCGGCGGGCAGAGGCCTTGTCACCCATCACGCGGATCTGCTCCGGCGTAGGGCCGATGAAGGCAATCCCGGAGGCACGGCAGGTTTCGGCGAACTCCGCATTCTCAGCGAGAAAGCCGTAGCCCGGGTGGATCGCGTCGGCACCGGTAATCTCGGCGGCGGCGATGAGTCGCGGAATCTTGAGGTAGGAATCGCGACCCGGGGCGGGTCCGATACAGACGTCATCATCGGCGAAGCGCACGTGCAGCGACTCGCGGTCAGCCTCGGAGTACACGGCGACCGTCTGAATATCGAGTTCACGGCAAGCGCGAATGACGCGGAGAGCGATCTCACCGCGGTTGGCGATCAGGACCTTTTTGAACATGTCGTATGGTGGCAGGGTCTAAGCCCTGCCGCCAGTCCCGCGGCCAGCAATCAGGTAGCGGAACTACCCTGCCGGAACCCGTCCCAGTTGGTATCGCTGGTTCCATCGACCCCCTGGATCCGAAGCGCGAACTCCGCCGGGTTGGTCGCGTAGAAGAGCGCATTCTCGTAGGAGATCACCCCGCGCGAGTACCAGTTCATGAGCGACTGGTCGAAGGTCTGCATCCCGTATGCCACGCTCCCCTCCTTGATCAGGTCGGGAATGTTCAGCGTGGCGGAGAGGTCTCGAATCTGGTCGCGAACGGCTTCGGTGTTGACCAGCACTTCGCAGGCGGGCACACGGCCCGGGCGATCAGCCCGCGGCACCAGCCGAAGCGAAACCACCGATGAGAGCGCGTTGGCGAGCGCGAAACGCACTTCGTTCTGCTGGTGGGGCGGGTAGAACGACAGGATGCGATTGATGGTGAGCGTGGCATCAGTGGTATGCAGCGTCGAGAACACGAGGTGACCAGTACCCGCCGCCTTGAGGGCCACGTCGAGCGTCTCGAGATCTCGGATCTCGCCGATCATGATCACATCGGGGTCCTGACGGAGCACACGACGCAGCGCTTGCGAAAATGACGCCGTGTCGGTTCCCACTTCACGCTGGTTGATGTGACTCTGCACATCGCGGTGCACGAATTCGATCGGATCTTCGATCGTAATGATGTTCGCGCTGCGGCGTTCGTTGATGTGGTGCACCATGGCGGCCAGGGCCGTGCTCTTGCCCGACCCGGTCACGCCGGTCACCAGCACGAGGCCGCGGGGCTTGAGCGCCAACTGCTCGAGCACCGGCGGCAGGTTCAAATCGCGGATCGAGGCGGCGGCGTGCGCGATGGCGCGCATCGCAAAGGCGACGGTCCCCTTCTGCTGATAGACATTGACGCGGAAGCGTCCGATGCCCGGCACGTTGATCGCGAAGTCCGACTCGCGCATCTCCACGAATTCGCGAAGTTGCGCCGGTGGCAGCAGGTGCTCGGCGAGCGACCGGAGTTCTTCCGGCCGCATCGGCGGCATATCCAACGGGACGAGGTCCGAGTGCAACCGCAGCGTAGGGGGCCGTCCAACTTTGAGGTGCAAGTCGGACGCGCCCTCCCGCACCATGCGTTGCAGTGCGGCCTTCAGATCAAGACCCGAGCCAGGTGCCGTCTGTGTGACGTTTACTGGAGCGGCACCGGAGACCATCGTCATGTCATCGCATCTCAGCCGGTCGGATCGAGACGATAGAGCACTTGTCCGTACTCAACCGCGTTGGAATCGGTGACGTTCACCTCACGCACCACGCCGTCAAATTCGGACTCGAGCTCATTCATGATCTTCATCGCTTCGATGATACACACAATCTGACCCTTGCTGATGCGATCGCCGACATTGACGTACGGCTTCGCTCCGGGCTCGGGGGCAGAATAATACGTGCCCACCATCGGCGACTTGATCTCGAGGAGTGCAACCTTCGGTGCCTCGGCCTTCGACGCCGCCGCCACACCCTCTCCCGTAGGACGCTCCGAACCACCCACGGGCAACACGGGGGCCACCGCGACGGGAGCGGCCATCTGGGGCGCGACTGTCATGGTCGCCACGCGCTGCTGGGAGCTCTTCGAGATGCGGAGCTTCATCCCCTTATCGGAGGAGATCTCGATGGAATCCACCGTGGAGCCGTCGAGCATCTCGATCAGCTTCTTCACGTAGCGCAGGTCGATCATGGCGGAGGAGTCGAAGGGGATCATCGGCACGGAGAGCGCCGAGCGTAGAGATATCAGGAGAGTTCGTGCAGGTCTCGCGGGAATCCGGTTAGGACTCTCGGACCTGCATCT
>CAITQY010000128.1 GCA_903894655.1 uncultured Gemmatimonadota bacterium | reverse complement strand
GGTCAACTATCTCGAAGAGATGTTGCCCGACGGCACGATGCGTCAGATCCCCATTCCGGCTACGAGCGGGTTCGACCTGTTCGCGGCGGAAGATCTCGCGTTCGGTACGCTGCGTATGAGCGGCACGTATCGCGCCGCCATCCCCAATCAGGGCGGTCCGGTCGCGCAGAACCAAGGCGATGTCGCCTTCGGCGCCCGCGCGGTCAGCCCGTCGATCGGTGGCTTCCACATCTTCTTCCAGATGGGTTTCGTGGTGGCAGCGCCGCCAACGGAATTCCGGAAGATTCGCGTCGTGAATCCGCGCATCAACAACATGACGGGATCGTTGGGTTACACCACGATCACGTACGAAACGCTCGTGTCATCCAGCCGCAAATGGGGTGCTGCCGACGCCCAGTTCGGTAAGAACTTTGCCGGCGTCACGGCCCAGGACGGCTCGTCATGCCGTTCCGACGGCAATGTGTACTCCACCACCGGCTTCTCGCTCCTGGCGCAGAAGGACTGCCCGGATACGTGGGGCTCCGAGGGCTTCAAGGGCAAGCTGGTGGTGCAGGACTCGGTGTGGCTCAACACGTTCAACGCGAACAAGAGCACGTTCCGTTGGGATGATTGGCGCCTCTCGCCGTCACGTCTTGATGCCACGCAGTTTCTTGGCACGCAGAGCGTGTACGGCTTCATTTCCGACTACTCGCGTGAGCAGAAGCTGCGCTGGGGCGGCATCGTGCCCGGTGGCGCTGGCACGCCGCTCGACGGCGGGTACCCGCTGGGTCTCGAGTTGCGCGTGGACAGCTATCAGTTCGCCTCGCCGGCCACCCGCAACACCCAGTACTATCAGGTGCAGATGGTCAACAAGTCGGCCGCCGTGTATGGCACGGGCGTCGACTATGACTCGCTGTACTTCGGCACGACGCCTGGCTTCCTGTTCGCCGTCGGTGGTCAGTATGCCTCTGTGTACTTCGACTACAACACCAACACGGTGCTGGCCACGAAGGGCAACACGAGCGGTAACTGCAGCACGTCGTACCCCAAGCGCTATCTCAACTCCACGCTGGGTGGCTGTCAGAGCACCGACGCCTTCAACGCCGGCGTGTGGACCATGACGTGGCTCAAGTCGCCCTTGGGCGATGTGCGCAACAAGCGCTTTACGCGCAACCCGGCTGACCCGTACTACAACCCGAGCAGCCCGTTCGCCGACGACACGATCACGTTCAATCACTCGCATGCCGGCTCCGTCGGCCGCGCGAGTCAGGCCATCACGCGCTCGTCGCGCGCCGGCTTCGGTTACGTGGCCTCGAAGGAAGATGACTTCCTCGATGGTCGGAATCCGTCGGACTTCACGATCAACAACTTCACCGGCATGGTCACGCCGGAAGAGTGGAGTGGATCGCTGCCGGCCACGGCGGCCGGTGTGAAGTTCCCGAAGTTCGTGCCGGGCGGCACGACCAACCCGGCCAACGGCCAGCCGTTCGGCAAGTGGGACTACAACAACGACGGCGTGCAGGACACGATCTCAGTGCCCGGATGCGGCTCGCTCGGTTGCCACGTGGTCTACTCCGACACCATCGTCGGCGGCTATCGCAACGAATACGGCAACATTCTCGGCACGATCAACGCCGGTCCGTTCAAGTTGAAGGCGGGCG
>CAITQY010000127.1 GCA_903894655.1 uncultured Gemmatimonadota bacterium | reverse complement strand
TGGTCTGACGCAGGTCGACGCGGCTCAGCTTTCGGGCGTGAGCCCGCGCCTCTGGAACGAGACGGAGCTCGGGAAACGCCGACAACTCGGGCTCGATACGGTCCTCCGCATGCTCAACACCATGGGCATCGACCTGGTCCTCACCACCCGCGGCAGCGCGCTGCCCGTGGTGCACGCGTCCGCGACATGACCCCGCGCAAAGCCGAGCGTTACGACACGACCGAGGCCGCGCTCGATGTCCTGATGCACGAGCACGACGCCGGCGTGTTGGGCGAGCATGACGACGATGTCTGGTATCGCTACCACGACGGCTATGCGCAGGCTGCCCTGTCCGTAAGGCTGCCGGTGCGCCCGCTGATGACGTACGGGCATCGCGAGACGCTCGTATTCTTCGACAATCTTTTGCTGGAATCAGACACGCGCGATGAGTTGGCGCGCGTGCGGCAAGACGATCGCTCCGATGTGGCGGGACTGCTGGGTCGCGTAGGCGGTGAGTGCGCCGGCGCCGTCTCGGTGTGGACACCTGGTGCCGAGCGACCAACGACGGCGACCTACCGTGCCTTGAGCGAACCCGCTCTCGCGGCGCTGTTCGACGAACGGCACGGCGAGCGACTGACGGCGGCGATGCTGGAAAGTCGGCAGGTGATGAGTGGGGTGCAGCGCAAGCTCGTGCTGCGGCGCTGGAACAACACGTGGCAGCTCCCGCTTAACGGCGCGGCAGGCACGCACATCATCAAGCGGGCGAGCGGGCGCTACGATGGTCTGGTGGCGAATGAGCTGGCGTGTCTGGCGTTTTATCGTACGATCGGACTCGTCGTGCCCGCGGCGCATGCGATCGCGAGCGAAGACGACTCCACCGAACCGACACTGATCGCGATCGAGCGGTATGACCGCATCGAGGCGCCGTCCACCGATGCAGGGTCGCTCCCGCCGATCACCCGCGTGCATCAGGAAGACGTGTGTCAGGTCACGGGCCGCCTGCCACGGCGCAAATATCAGCGCGACGGTGGGCCGGGTGTGCGCGATCTCGCGGCGGCGATACGTCGCTACAGTGTGCGTCCCGCCAACGATCTGCAGGAGCTGCTCGCCGCCGTGATCGCCAACGTGTGCCTTGGCAACGGCGATGCGCACGGTAAGAACTTCGCGTTGTTGCACAGCGCGTCGGGTGCGCGGCTGGCGCCGTTCTACGACGTCGTGAGTACCGAAGTGTACCCGTCGCTCTCGCCGGATCTTTCCATGCGTTTCGGGCACAGCTATCAGCCGCAGGCGCTCACCGCCGCCGACGTCCAACGATTGGCGGCCGATCTCGGGGTCGCACCGGCGAAGGTGCGCTCCACGATCGAGCAGGTGACGACCACGCTGCAGCAGGCGATGCACGACGTGCTGCACGCGACGACCGCGATGGTGGGCGGCGAGGTCGCAGCGCTCTCGCGGCTCGAGGCGTTGATGCGGGTTCGGCTGCCGACTGTCGCGGAACTTGCGCGACGGGTGTAGCGGATTCGTGCGGGCGACTCGAATGCCGTGACGTCGTTGCGGTGATGATCGGCGTCCCCAGTCTACGACCGACGCGACTTACCGCGGTGGCTCCACGCCGTCGAAGTACTCCACGATCAGCTGCGCCACTCGTCCGATACGATCCTCGGCCTCAGCATACGGGCCGCGGATTCCGTTGAGGAAGAACGCCACCACGATCGGGCCGCTGCGCGCGTAGATGATGCCCACATCGTTCGCCAGCACCGGCGCAAAGTCGCCGGTTTTGTGGCCCACCGGCACCGTGAGGAAATGTGGCAACCGGCGGGCGCCCGATTGCTGCGCTCTGAACATCCGCAGCATGTCGGTGCACGCCGCCTTCGATGCCACCGCGGGCGTTGCGCCATCGTTGCACCGCTGAATGTCCTCGAGCATGCGCCCCGTGGCGCGCGGGGTCATGCTGCCCAACCAGTATGCCGGATCGTTGATCGTCTTGTCGTCGCGATCGGTCGCCTGAAGTGTTCCGTACTTCGCGAACAGCTCACCGGTGGTCATCGTGAGGTGCAGGGGATCGTAACCGGCACGCGTGATCATGTCGTTCACCGGGCCGATGCCGCCGACCTTCCCGATCGCCAGGTCGGTCGCGGTGTTGTCGCTCGTGATGATCATTTGGAGCAGCACGTCGCGAAGCGTGGGCTGCAGTCCGGCATCGTGAAAGCGGAAGATGCCCGAGCCGCTGCGGGTATCAGCCGCCTGAATCGTGATGCGCTCGG
>CAITQY010000126.1 GCA_903894655.1 uncultured Gemmatimonadota bacterium | reverse complement strand
GGCAGCAGAGTGGCATCCCGGCTCACGGCCAGGGGGACCTAGTGCCCTCGTCGTGCGCCGAGCTGCGCATCGCCGAGTACACCCAGCTTCGCGCCGTCGCAGGCTCGGCGCTCGTAACGCTCGGCAATCACACGATGCGACATCTCAATCTCGGGGCGCTTCCTGAGGATGCGGCGAGCGACGACATCGAGGAGGCCGATCGCTGGCTGCGTCAGCGATTTCCCTCGCAGTACGTACCGGTACTGGCGTATCCCTTCGGACTTGCGCGTTCGCCTGGGGACGCCGCCCGCTGGACGACGACGATCCAGGACGCGCTTCGTGTGACCGGTGGCTGGTTGCCCACCGCCACGCCATCGGAGCGGTTGCAGATTCCACGATGGAACGTGCCGGCCGGCATCAGTCGGCATGGATTTCAGTTGCGGCTACGAGGGCGATTGGGCAGTCGGCCGTAACGACTATCGGCTTCGCTGCAGGCGGCGTCGCACGAGGTCGATGGCCCAGCGCCATTGCATCCGTCGCCACTCGCCCGACGGCAGACTCCCTGCCGTGTCCTTGGGCTGCTGCGACCGCAACCAATCGAGTAGCGGCGACACGGGCACGAACCATCCCGGACGCCGCGCAATGTCACGGAGCGCCCGTTCGACCTGAGGGTGTACCCGACCGTTCTCGACATAGCGCTTGCCGAGGTGCGTCGAGATGATGCAGACGCCCCCCTCAGCCTCGAGTTGGTCCACGCGCTCCGGTGTCACGAGATCGATGAACTCACGACAGTCGTCGGCATCAGCCGACGAGAACCACGATCGCACCAGCGGTCGTGAGGGATCGACATACGGCATCGACGGATTCGCCCGAAGGACGTTGAGCGAGCTGAACGTCATGTTGCGGACATACTCGTGATGCGAACGACAGAGATCGCCCCACCACCACGGCGAACCGGGCACATGGCCTTGGTAGTATCCTGCTGGCTTGCCGTTCACACGCGCATACAGTCGCTTGAGCACCAGATCGTCGAGACGATCCGTTCCCCAGTACACGTTCTCTTGGTTGAACGAGTGGTTCACGTAGAGGCGTGGAACCGTACCGAACAGTGCGCGATGACGCTCGATCGCCGCCTCCGTCGTGGCGCGGTCACTCGACTCCATGGTGGCGCCGTGCGATGCGATCTCGAACCCATCGACCGCGAGTCGTTGCACAAAGGCGAGGTATGCGGGATCCTCGAGGGTTTCCGAGGAGGCGAAATTGCTCCCTTCCCCATGCCACCGAAACGGCCAGACCGTCTTGGTGGTGCGCATGCCGAGTGCCTTCAGGAGTTCATAGATCGGACCGACGTTCGCCACGGTGGCGACATCGGTGTCGTCCACAATCGAGAACGCAAATCGTTTTCCTTCGGGGAAAGCCGGGGGTTTCATCAGGAAGCGCTCTCGTCGGCAACGATCGTAAACAGCGCGACATCGCGGGCAAAGCGAGTGGCAATTGCCTCCGCATCGATCGGCAACATTCCGCCCTCCGCGTTCGCCGCACCGAGCTCTGACACGAATCGACCAACGGGAGCGTTTCGATCGGTCTCAACGTAGTCGGCACTTCGCACACGTGACGTGCGCGCCACGACCCACGCGAGAAACGCGAACTCCACGCGACGCTGAAACACCCGGCAGGACATCACCATCGAGGTAATGCATCCGGAGTTGTCGATGAGTGCCGCCAGCACCTCGCCGTGACTCCCTGTACGATCCGATAGCGTCGCCGTCAGCAGCCGACTTCCGGCGGCGAGCTGGGCCGACACTTCGCTTTCATCCAGCCGCCGACCGTTCAGATTGAACTGATTGGTCTTGTTGATGAGTTGAATCGCTCTGGTCCGGTCGCCAGTTGAGCGATCACGAATCGTCATGGTCATGTCGAGCTCGCGAAGGAACGCGTAAACGTCTCCGCCGCTGCCGACACTCGGCACGGCCGACTGCAGTCGTCTTTGATACAGTGCAGTCCGTTCTCTGTCCTCGTCGGTGATCGCCGCTCGCGCGAAGAGCCGAGTCAGCTCCGCGATCAGCGTCGGCAAGGC
>CAITQY010000125.1 GCA_903894655.1 uncultured Gemmatimonadota bacterium | reverse complement strand
TCAGCTGTACGACCCGTTCAACTCCAATCTCCACGTGATCGGCATGTTCGGATCCAGCGAGTCGCGCACCGAGCAGTATTTCGTGACGGCCAGCTCGATCGCCCGTTCGGCGTGCACGCGTTCTACGCCCGCGCCGATGATGTGGTAGACCAGTTCGATTTTCGTGATGCGGCCGGGCGTGCCGGCGAAGCGCTCACCGACCACGTCGACGGACATCGCACTCATCGGTGTGCGACGCTTCTCCAGAATATCGACGATGTCGACGCCCGTGCATCCCGCCAGAGCGCACAGCAGCGTGTCGATGGGAGACGGGCCCTGCGTGCCCGATGAGTCCATCGTGATCGCCGGCCCACCCGACAAGCGAACGCCGTTAAACACGTGATCGCCCGACCAGGTCACCTGTACGGTCGCCGGCGGCTTGCTGACGACTGGCATCGCGGTGGTGTTCTGCAGTTGCTCGGTGCTCATTACGGCTCTCCCCCTTGGCGTATGGGCGCGCGGACGGCGTTGCCCCACTCCGTCCACGACCCGTCATAGTTGCGAACCTTCGCGAAGCCCAACAGGTACGTCAGCACGAACCACGTGTGCGAGGACCGCTCGCCGATGCGACAGTAGGTCACCACGTCGTCGCCGCGCGCGAGCCCCAGTTCGCCTTCGTAGATCGCGCGCAGGTCGCTGGCCGACTTGAATGATCCATCGGCCGCCGCCGCACGGGCCCAGGGCATGCTGCGCGCCCCGGGAATGTGGCCACCACGCAGCGTCCCTTCCTGTGGATAGTCAGGCATGTGCAGCTTCTCGCCCGTGTACTCCTGCGGCGAACGCACATCCACCATCGGCTTGCCGGCCTGCATGTGCGCGCGCGTGTCGTCGATGAAGGCGCGGATCGACACATCGTTGCGCTCGCGTGCGATGTACGTGCTGGTCGGGAACGACGGCACGTCGGTCGTGGTCGCCCGGTCTTCGGCCAGCCACTTGGCGCGACCACCATCCAGCACGACGGCGTTGTCGAAGCCGAACAGCTGGAACACCCAGAAGGCGTAGGTGGCCCACCAGTTGTTCTTGTCGCCGTAGAACACGACCGTCGTGCTATCATCGATGCCCTTGGCCCGCAGCAGCGACTCGAAGGCCGCGCGCGCGATGTAGTCACGCTCGACCTGATCGTTGAGGTCGATATGCCAATCCAGCTTCTGCGCGCCGGGAATGTGCTCCACGCTGTACAGGAGCACGTCCTCGTTGCACTCGAGGAGGCGCAACGACGGGTGGTCGAGGTGCGCCGCCAGCCAATCGGTGCTGACGAGGCGTTCCGGGTGCACGTAGCCTTTGGCGGCGATACGCGGATCCGGGGTGTCGGGCAGTGCGGAAATTGAAGACATACGTGGAGCCTAGCGACCTGAGCGTGAGGTCGCGAGGGGCGATCGCCGCCGGCCGGTGTGCGCTACATTTCATTATGCTCTCCGTCATCGGATCCGCCATTGCGTATCGATTGTTCGACGTGGGATACGCCATTGATCTCGAGCGGGCACTCGCCCTGCTCTCGGCCAGCGCTCCTGAACGCGTCCGCCCCATCCGTGGCGAGGGACAGGCCCTCCAGATCAGTAATCCACCGATTACGGTCTGGCTTGGCAGCGATGTCCTCGTGGTTGACGAGGTGGTCCACGAGGTTGAGCTCTCGGCACGCATCTTCGATTTTGGCGTGGTATCGCTTCGCGTGCGGGTCCGCCCGCCATCCGCCTGCGATTGGGAGCAGTTCACGCGGTTTGGCCAACGGCTCGAGCACCACCCCGGAATCACCGCGCTGGTGCAGGCTCAGCTAGAGCAGCTCTGCGAGCGTATGCGGCCGGCGATCGAGCGCCCGGCGGTCGCCGGCGTGCATGAGGACTATACCGTTTTCCGCATCACGCGCATCACCGACGAACTGGGCACGCCGCTGACGGCGGAGGCGCTGGCCGCACTGGATGTCGTGCCGCTGCTCTTGAACGAAACACGCCCGCTCAGCGCGGAAGCCCGACGCGAGCTGCTGCCGCATCGGTTCACGTATTACGGCGACGACCTCGCCCTGCTCACGTGGGAGAACGCCCTCGTCGTCGAGCCCCGGGAGGAGGACACCGACCTGCAGTACATCCTCGAGTTCGCGAATGCGCAGTTGCTCGAACTGCGCTATTACGACGCGCAACTCGACGCCGAACTGCCCCGGCTCTACGACGCGATCGAAGCGGCGCGTGCGCGGCGATCGGTCTTTCCCGGTCGCCGGTTCGCCGCGCTGCTGTCTCGACTGCAGGCGCAGGTGGCCGATTCCACCGAATTGGTGGAACGCGTGGAGAATGCCCTCAAAGTCACCGACGATGTGTATCTGGCGCGCGTGTATTCCGCCGCGCTGGAGCTGTTTCGCGGCCGCGCCTGGCGGGCAGGGATCGATCGCAAGTTGGCCATCTTGCGGGAGACCTACGCCATGCTGAACAGCGAGGCGCAAGCGCTCCGGAGCGAAACCTTGGAAATCGCCATTGTCGTGCTGATCGTCGGCGAACTCGTCATGGCATTCCTGCGCGGCTGATGCACCACGAATAGTTTAGGGCGATGCAAAGCAGCCGCTTACCTGAAATGGAGTCATACGCCCGGCACGTGCTGGTGTGTACCGGCAACTTCTGCGGCGAGAATCGCGCTGGTCGCGCGATCTATGCGCGGCTCGCGTCGTTGCTGCAGCGCGAAGGACTGCTCTTCGGCGCCACGCGCGTAAAACGCAGTGAGGCCCCGTGCCTCGGTGTGTGTACCGGTGGCCCGATCGTCGTCGTGTACCCCGAGGGCGTGTGGTACGCCGGCGTCACCTTCGAGCTGCTTGAGCGCATTGTCCTCGAGCACTTGAAAGAAGGACGCGTAATCGAGGACGCGGTGTTCCACACGATGACAGCGAAGTAGGGAGTACGGAGTAGGGGGTAGGGAGTCGCGTACCCCGTACCCCCTTCTCCCTACTCCATACCCCTTACCCCATGCTTAGCCGTTGCAGCGCATCAACCCGCTCCTGTGTCGGCGGGTGCGTGCTGAACAGCTTGCTCGCGCCGCGCAGGCTGAAGGCGGCCAACGGGTTCACGATCGCCAGCGGCGCCGCACTGGGCGACACGTGCATCGGGATGCGTCGTGCACCGTGCTCCAGCTTCACCAACGCGTTGGCCAGCGACAGCGGACGGCCACTGATCTCGGCGCCCACCGCATCGGCCTTGAACTCGCGCTGACGGCTGATCGCGAACTGAATCAGCATCGCCGCGACGGGGGCAACAATCAACATCACGATACCGGCGACAGGATTGCTGTCCTCGTCATCGCTGCGCCCGCCGAAGAAGAAGGCAAACTGCGCCAGGTTGCTGATCGCGCCCGCCATGGTGGCGGCGATCGTCTGCAGCAGCATGTCGTGGTTCTTGATATGCGCCAGTTCGTGCGCGATCACGCCTTCGAGTTCGTCCTTGGAGAGCGTGCGCATAATCCCCTGCGTGACGCACACGACAGCGTTCTCGGGATTGCGGCCGGTAGCGAAGGCGTTGGCCTGTTCCTGCGGCGCAATGGCGACGGTCGGCATCGGCAGCCCCGCCCGTTGACGAAGCCGGTCCACCATCTCGTACAACTCGGGCGCCTCTGCGGCCGTCACGACCTGGGCGCCATACGAGCGCAGGACCATCGTCGACGAGCCCCAGTACATGAACAGGTTCATCGCGGCGGACATGAGCAGGGCGATGCTCGCGCCGGTGCCGCCGCCGAGTGATTGCCCGATGGCGACCACGAGGGCGGTCAGGCCTGCCATCAGCACGAACACCTTGACGTTATTCATCGATCGATCTCTTGGGTCGGGATAGCCGTGTGGTACGAATAACAACTGCACCCGACCGGGCTACTCCCCGTCGGTGCCCCGCGCTCCGCTCGGTCCTGCCAGCGGCGAAGGGTCCTGCTGCCGCAAAAGTGTAGCGATGGCCTCGGAGCCGCGCAGCCCCCGGATCCCCTCCACGAGCTCCGTTGAGGCAACCACCACGCCCCGGCGCGCGAGCTCCTCGGCCACCGCTTTCAGATGTCTCGCATGGACATACCGTGCGAACTGGAAGAAGTTCCGCCGGGCCTCGGGATTCTCCGCGAGAAAGCGGGCAAGGGAGTGTCCGGCCTTGCGCGTGTTGCAGCCCCTACAAGCGGTCACTACGTTGCCCTGTGACCCGTCGCCACCGCGCATCCGCGGTTGGACGTGGTCCACGCTGAGAGCGTCCGGTTCCTGCACGATCCCGCAATACACACAGCGGTACTCGTCGCGCGCGAAGATCTCGAAGCGGTTCACCCGGTTCTGCCTGTCATCACTCCTCCTGTGAATCTCCCGGATCGCGGTCGTCGGATGATCTTTGATCAGCTGACCAGATTCCTCGACACCGAGGAAAGCACGGCGACACCAGATGACGTCCCGCCCCGCCTTACCCACAAAGCCCTCGAGGGCCTGCGTATGTCGCGTTCCCGTGAACGGATCCTGAATAATCTCGAAGAGATGTACCGCGAAGCGTTCGATCGCGCCAAGGAAACGGCCGATCCCGCTGCCATGGCATCCCTCGACTTCGCCTATCGTCGTGAACAGCTGTACTTCGAGATCCTGCTCGACGTGCGGGACGCGATCGAGAAGAAGTAGCGCTCGCGCGTCGGAGACGGCGCGTCAGCGTTTCGGCGCCCGCGATCCGACATACGCCGCCAGCGCGACCATGTCGCGAACCGTCAGCTTCTCCACGACGGGCGCCATCGTGGCGCTGGCCGAGTC
>CAITQY010000124.1 GCA_903894655.1 uncultured Gemmatimonadota bacterium | reverse complement strand
GGCCGCCATGTACTCGTCGAGGGGTCGACCGGCATCACGCGCGTCGCGCAGCGCGTGCACGATCTCCTCCCAGGTACCCTCGAACACGCTGCCATCACGCATGACGACGCGGTGAGACGTCTCCGCCGCGAGCACGTCGGTGGAAGCCGACTCGGCCTGCTCACCCTGGTGTTGGCTCACCAGTCCGGTGAGCAGACCGCCGAGTGCCTCAAGCTGTCCTTGCGCCTCAGGTGGTCCCTCGAGACTCGCTTCGGCATCCTGCTCCATCATCGACTGTTCGACTTCTTCGAGGAGATCGTCGATGTCGTCCGTCTCGTCGGCCAACTCGACGAGTCGGGCCTCCCACGGTTTCAGTTCGGCGTCGGTGTCGTCGAGCTTGTAGACCGATTTCTTGAGTTCGACTAGACGCCAGATGCCGAGTTCGTCCCAATGATCTTCAGGCTTGGTCTTCTCGAATTCGACCAGGGCCTGATCGAGGTCTCCAGCATCGTACATGAGATTGGCGAGGTACACACGCGCCTCGACCAGTTGGGGATCGAGATCGAGTGCGCGATTGAGCGCCTCGACGGCCTCGGCGTCGTGTCCCATGCGGTGCTGCGCATATCCCACGCAGGCCGCGGCCTCCGCCGAGTCGGCGGCGTGGGCGACCGCGCGGTCGAAATAGGTGATCGCGGTATCGACGAAGCCTTCGCGAAAGAGCGCACGACCGATCTGCAGCATCAGATCGACGTCATCATCGTAGCCGAGCGTGACCGTCTTCTCGAAGGCGAGGAGACCGGCATCCACCTGTCCGAACTTGAGCAACACCTCACCGAGACCGGCGAGGGCGTCTTCATGATCGGGATCGAGCACCAACGCTTCCTCGAAGCTGCGTCGGGCCCAGGCGTACTCCTCCCGGGCCAGTCGCGCGTATCCGAATCCGACGTGCAGTTCGACCGCGTTCGGGTACAGCGCCACGGCTTCGCGGAGCAGAACGAGCGCTTCGTCGTACTTACCCTCATCGTAGAGGGCGTGAGCGCGCTCGTCGTATTCCTCGGAACTCAGGAACGGGGTGGGCATTATCTGTCAAACCTCCGGAGCGAGCGGGTTACCGGATAGTACCGTGCGTATCATGCTTCGTTCACTCGTGTTCCCTCGTCGTGCTCCTCGAGCGGTTCGCCCACCTGCACGGAATCGACTCATACGGGGGCGGCGTCGACACGCGCCGCGGCGAGCGCCACGGCGATCCGTCCGGCCAGGGCGGCGTTGTTTTCGAGCAACGCCAAGTTGGCGACCACCGATTTTCCCTCGGTGCGACGCTGCATGTCCGCCAACAGGAACGGCGTCACGGCGGCTCCGCGAACACCGGCCGCACGGGCGGCGGCAAGCGCGGCCACGGTGGCGTCGTTCACCAACGCCGCCGGCAGCGCGCTGGCAACCGGCGGCGGCTGTACGACGAGCATGGCGCTGCGACACCCGACCGCCCGGTGCGCCAGCCACGCGGCCGCGATCTGATCGGGGGTATCGAGCGAGGCCGTGAGGGCGAGACCGGTATTCATCGAGAAAAAACCGGGCAATTCGTGCGTGCGGTAACCCACCACGGGTACGCCCAGCGTTTCCAGTCGTTCCAGTGTGGCCGGCAAGTCGAGAATCGACTTGGCACCGGCGCACACCACGATGACCGGCGTGTGGGAGAGGGCCACGAGATCGGCCGACTCGTCGAATGGGGCGTCGCGATGGACGCCACCAATGCCGCCGGTGGCGAAGACTTCAATGCCTGCCAGCGTGCACATGGCGAGCGTACCGGCCACCGTGGTGGCGCCGTCGGCGCCTTGCGCGATGGCGATCCCGAGATCGCGTGACGACACCTTCCGCACACCGTCGCGGGCCAGAAACCGCTCGAGATCGGCTGGTTCGAGTCCGAACGAGGGAACACCCTTCACGATGGCGGTGATGGCCGGGGTCGCTCCAGCCGCCTCGACCGCGGCGAGCATGCGCTCAGCCGCGTCGCGGTTGTGCGGCGGCAACAGTCCCTGCGCGAGCACCGAACTCTCGAGGGCGACGACCGGGCCTCCGCGGGCGAAGGCGGCCTCGATGACTACGGTGCTGCGGGTGCGCATTCGGCTCTCAAGCACCAGTCGATTGTACAGGGCAAACCTCGGCGTCGCAACGTCGACAGCGCAACGAAGTTCGGGACAACGTTCGCCAGTGCTTTCCGCGTGCGTCAGCGTGCGGTCACGTCACCGTGCTCTGCACGCCGGCAAACGCTTTCCACGCACCGGTGGCGAGGATATCATCCATCGCCGCCACGCACGCATCGAGTTCGGCGTCAGTCGTGTAAAAGTGCGGGGCGACCCGGATGCCCGCGCCCGGGCGATAGTCGATAACCACGTCGCGTGCGAGCAGCGTTCTGGCCACCTCCGCCGCCTGCGGCACATCGAAGGCCACGGTGCCACCGCGCCGTTCGGCGTCGCGTGGTGCGTGCACCCGCCAGCCGCGCTCGTCGGCCATCGCAATGAGGCCCGTGGTCTGACGCGTGCTCTTGGCGCGAATGGCGTCCAATCCCGCTTCGGCAATGATGCGCGGCCCCTCGAGTCCCGCGAACAACGCCGGCACGACCGGCGTACCGCCGAGCCAACGCCAGCCGCCCGACGCGTACTCCATGTTGTCGGCGAAGGCGAACGGTGCCCGGTGCGCCTGCCACCCGGTCAGCGCGGGGGCCAGCTGTGCGCTTGCCTCGGGCGACGCGTACAGGAAGCAGCCGCCAGGGCCACCGCACAGCCACTTCAACACCCCGCCGCACAAGAAGTCCGCGCCAAGCGCCTGCACATCCACCGGGATCACGCCTACGCTGTGATACGCGTCGAGCGCGACGAGCGCGCCGACCGACTTCGCCTTGGCACAGATCGCGGCGGCGTCCATGATGTATGCCGAGCGAAAGAGCACGTGCGAGATGGCCACCAGCCGCGTGCGCTCCGTGATCGCCGCAAGAATGCGATCGAGGTCGATCGCGATGCCGTCGTCACTGGGCACCACCGTCACGCGGGCACCGAGACGCGGGGCGAGCGCATCGTAGGCGTAGCGCACCGACGGAAAGTCGAGCGCGGTCATCACGACTTCGTTGCGCTCGGGCGGAAAGTCGATGGCGGACAGAATGCTGCTCATGGCCTGCGTCACAGTTGGGACCATGACCACAGTGCCCGGGGCGGCGCCGATGAGTGGCGCGATTTCGTTGCCCATCTTCACGGGCAGCTCCCACCAGCCCTCGGCCCACGCCCGCACCCCGCGCGTTTGCCACTGCCGCGCGTAATCGGCGAGATGGTCGCTCACCGCCACGGGCATGGCCCCGAGCGAATTCGAGACCAGGTAGGTGGACGTCCCGAGGATCGGGAAGGCGTCGCGGAAGCGTAGCAGGGTGTCGGGAGTCGTCGTCACCTCTGAACAATAACGTGAGGAAACGGGCTACGCAGGGAGCCCAGCCGCCGGTGCTGCCCCACCACGGCGCGCCAGACGTGCGTCTCGGCGCCCTTCCAGCCAGCCGTACAGCACCGGGAGCACGAACAGCGTGAGTACGGTGCTCGTGATCAGACCACCGATCACGACGCTGGCCAGCGGCCGCTGCACTTCGCTGCCGGGGCTCGTGCTGAGCGCCATGGGCACGAAGCCAAGACTCGCCACCAGCGCCGTCATCAACACGGGACGCAACCGGTCGGCCGCGCCCAGCAGGATGCGATCGAGCACGCTCTTCTTGTGCTCATCGTGCGCATGACGCAGATGATTGAGATGCTCCACCATGACCACGCCGTTCAGCACCGCGATGCCGAACAGTGCAATGAACCCAATGCTGGCCGACAGATTGAGGTTGAGCTGTCGCACCCACAGCGCGGCAATGCCACCCACCAACGCAAACGGGACGTTCGCGAGGACCAGCAACGCCTGCGGAATCGATCGGAACGACAGATACAGCAGACCGAAAATCAGGAGCAGGGCAGCGGGCACCACCAGCATGAGCCGCGACGTCGCCCGCTGTTGATTCTCGTACTGGCCGCCCCACTCGAGGAATACGCCAGCCGGTAGCGTGACGTCGCGTGCGATCCGTGCCCGGACTTCCTGCACGAAGCTACCGAGGTCGCGTCCGCGCACGTTACTGAG
Organism: uncultured Gemmatimonadota bacterium; assembly: GCA_903894655.1. GTDB lineage: Bacteria > Gemmatimonadota > Gemmatimonadetes > Gemmatimonadales > Gemmatimonadaceae > Gemmatimonas. The sequence goes on along the minus strand of CAITQY010000124.1, from coordinate 4,461 downwards.
CACCAGCGAGCGCCGCTGCGCGTCTTCGTGCCCGATCATCTCCGGTCCGGTGGTCGTCTGTACATCGGCGACCGCCGACAGCGGTACGAGTTCACCCCCCGGTGCGCGGATCGTGAGTCGTGCCAGCGAGGCGGCATCGGCGCGCGATGCTTCCGGCAGCCGAACGACGATGCCCACCCGACGAAAACCGTCGATCAACTCGGCGGCGACTTGTGAGCCCATCGCGAGTTCGATGGCGTCGCGCACATCGGCCACCGACAGGCCGTACTGCGCCAAGGCCTCCCGTTTGATTTCCATACGCACCTGCCCACTGCCATCGGCGATCTCGACGGCCACATCAGCACTCCCCTGCACCGAAGCGACAATCGCCCGGAGCCGCTCCGCGATCGTCTCGTTCTGGCCCAGATCAGGGCCAACCACCTTAATGCCGAGGTCGGTCTTGATGCCGCTCTCCGCTTCGTCGAGTCGCATCGCGAGCGGTTGGGTGAACGACACCCACAATCCCGGCACTACGCGCAACGCGGAGTCCAGCGCCGCCACCAGCCCCTCCGAATCCTTCGCGGTCGTCCACTCACCACGCGGCTTGAGAATCACGTACATGTCGCCCTCGAACAGCCCCATCGCTTCCGTCGCGAGATCTGGGCGTCCCTCCTTCGTCACCACCGTGATCACTTCAGGGAACTGCTTCACGATGCGCTCAGCCGCCATCGAGAGCTTGGTGGCATCCTCCAGTCCCACACTGGGCAGGCGACGCGTGGTGATGAGGATCGACCCCTCGTCGAGCTTCGGCATGAACTCGGTGCCGATCTTCGACAACGAGCCGACCGCGATTACGACCAGCACGACAACGGTGATCAACAGCGGCTGCGGGCGCTTCATCACGCCGGCCAGTACTCGCTGGTAGCGCGCGGTGAGCGTGGTCAGCCACGGCGCTTGCGTGGCCTCGCCGTCGCACAACGCCCACGACGCGACCGCCGGCACGTAGGTGAGGGCCAGGAACAGCGAGCCGAGCACCGCACACACTACGGTGAACGCCATCGGCTTGAACATGCGACCTTCCATCCCGTCCAGCGTAAAGATCGGGATGTACACCGCCACGATAATGGCGATGCCAAATAGAATCGGACGCCCCACTTCAACTGCGGCGCGCTCGAACAGCCCCAGTCGGTGCGTGTCGCGATGCGACTCGATGCGTCGGATGAAGCTCTCAATCATCACGATCGACGCGTCCACGATCAGCCCGAAGTCGAGCGCACCGAGGCTCATCAGGTTGGCCGAGTAGCCGAACAGCCCCATGCCGATGAAGGCGATCAGCATCGAGATCGGAATGACCGACGCCACGATCAGTGCGGCCCGCACGTTACGCAGAAACAGGAAGAGCACGGCAATGACGAGCAGACCGCCTTCGACCAGATTCTTCATGATCGTGATCGTGGTGCGGCCAACCAGCTCGGTTTGGTCGTAGAACGGCGTGACCTTGACGCTCGGGGGCAGTGCTTTCTGAATCTCGGCCATCCGCTCGCGCACGCGATTGATCACGTCGCGTGAATCAGCCCCCTGCAGCTTCAGCACCATGCCACTTACGACTTCTTCCTTGCCGTCGTGCGTCACCGCGCCGCTCCGCGGCAGGGCTCCGATCACTACCGTGCCGATATCACTCACCCGCACCGGGGCGCCGAGATAGGCACCGACCTGCACGCGCAGCACGTCGTTCGTGTTCTCCACCCGGCCAAGGCCGCGCAACGTGTAGCGTTCACCACCCTGCTCGAGATAGCTGCCGCCGAAGGCCAGCGTGTTCCGGGCCAGTGCGTCGTGCACGTCGGCAATGGTGAGCCGGCGGGCCGCCAACTTGACCGGATCGACGATCACTTCCACGCGCTCGGTGAGGCCGCCCCACGAATTGACTTCCGACACGCCCGGTACCGTGCGCAAGCGCGGGCGCACGGTGTAGTCGTGCAGTGTTTTCAGTTCCGTGAGCGACAGCGAGTCGCTGGTAAGCACATACTGATAGAGCTCCCCCATCGGCGTGGAGACCGGCCCCAGCGCGGACTCCACACCGGCCGGCAGCGCGCCCTTGGCGTCGTTCAGTCGTTGCTGCACCAGCTGTCGCGCAAAGTACACGTCGACATTATCGGGGAACGGCACCGTGACCAGCGACAAGCCAAATTTCGAGACCGACCGCACGCCTTCCGCATCGGGGACGCCCATCAGCGACGACTCGATGGGATAGGTGACGAGCCGCTCAACTTCTTCCGGCGCCATCCCGGGAGCGACCGTGATGACTTCGACGCGCGTGCCGGTAAGATCGGGGAACGCGTCGAACGCGATGTGCTGCAGCGCGTACAGCCCGGCCGCCATCAGGCCGAGTGTCACGCCGATGACGACGCCACGTCGATGCAGCGCAAAATGGATCAGGGCTTTCATGGCGTCATTCCCCGTCGGGCGAACGACGCTTGATCAGCTCCGCCTTCGCGATGGCCGCACTGCCGGAAATCACCCGGCGCCCCGGCGAGACGCCGGACAGAATCTCGGTGCGATCTCCTGCACGGCGGCCGGTACGCACGCGAACGGCTTCGATGTGCAGGCCTTCGCCCCGCTGGTCGGCCACGATGACGACGGTGTCCCCCTCGAGCGCCTGCACCGCCGACGACGGCACGATGAGCGCCGGCGTCCCGCCGGTCCCGGAGATCTCGGCCTGGACAAAGGATTCGGCGCGTCCACTGCGCACCCCACCTTTCGGGACTGCAATGACTTCGATGGTGCGGGTGAGCGTGTCCACGGTGGGTGCCACGCGGGTCACCGTGGCCGTCAACGTGGTCGCGGGAGACTCCGTCAAGGTGAAGCGCACGATGGCGCCGACCTCAACGCCGGCGGCCGCATCCGCGCTCAGATGCAGTTGCAGTTGCAGTCGATCGGGATTGCCCACCGACACCAGTGGGGCGCCAGGGAGGACCACGGTACCGGGCTGCGCATCGCGCGAGGTGACCACACCGCCAATCGGCGTGCGAATAAGCACATCATGTTCATCGGCCAGTGCCGGCACGTGGCCCGAGCCCACCAGATGGTCGATCATCGCCAGCGCGCGATCACGCTCGGCGACCGCCTGCTGATACAGGGCGGCGGCGACCCTCCGCCCGACCTCGGCCCGCTCCACCTCGGCTTTCGACATGGCCTTGGCTTCGAGCAGGCGTGTAGCACGATCGGCCGCGCTGTTGGCGAGATCGCGTTCGGCTTCCGCAGCGGACAGCTTCGCGGTGGCACTCGCCAATGCACTGCGGGCGTCCATGATCTCGTGACTGTGAATGAGCACCAGCACTTGCCCCGCCTGCACGCGGTCGCCTACGCGTACCAGCACGTGCGTGATACGCCCTTCGGTGATCGACCCGATGGTTTCGAGGGTACTGGGGTCAAGCATGAGTCGTCCGGGCACCGTCACCGACGACTGCCACGGCACCAGACGCGCGGTGTCGTAGGTGAAGCCGCCGATCGCCACGGTCTTGGCAGAGAGTGTGGCCGTATCGGCGGTTGGTACCGCCGGAGCGTCGGTCGCCGCGTCCGCGGCGTCGGATGCCCCGCCGCAGGCGACGGTGAACACACTGCCGAGCAGGAAACCGGCGGCGCCGAATCGACGGGAGCGCGGGAAGCAGAACGTCGAGGGCATGATCACAATCCGGTCGTCAGCAGGGTGGAAAGCAATGGCAAGTCGAGGGGACTGGATTCATCCAGGCGTGCGCCCAGCGCACGTTCGAACTCGAGTCGGGACAGCCAGGCGTCGGCGGCCCAGCGAAGGTGCGTATTCATGGCGTCGGTGGCCGCGCGCTCGGCGTCGAGCAGTTCCGTGAGCGTCGCGTGTCCTTCGCGGTACGCCACGCGCGCGATGCGCGCGATCTCGCGACCGCGCGCGTCGAAGGTGGAGGCCGCCTGCGCCGCACCGCGTGACGCCACGTACGCGCGCCAGGCCGCGCCGACGCCGCCCTCGACCTGATTCAGCATGTCATCACGGAGGGCCTGCGCCTCGGCGTATTCGCCGCGCGAGCGCTGACGGGCGGCGTCATTCCGATTGAACAGCGGAAAGGGCATGGCGAGGCCAATCTGCCCCGTCATGAAACCGCTGGTCTGCTTGCTTCCGCCCTGGAGCTGCATATCGCCGATGAGCCCACGACGCTCCGCGGTATAGCGTCGCTGCGCCTCACGGAGCGCCGCTTCACGGGCCCGTACCTCCGGGCGCGCTCGAAGGGCGACGGCCTTGACGGTGCTGCTGTCGGGAGCGGCCGGCATGGCGGGGGCGGCGAGCACGGCCAGCGTGGGCAGGACGTCCGGGCGCATGCCGAGCACGCGGGCCAACTGGGCGCGGGCGCGGGCGGCGTCACCCGTGGCGGTGACCAGCGAGACGCGCGCGCGGTCCGCCTCGAGCTGCGTGCGCAGCCCCACCGCTTCCGACACCAGCCCCTCACGGAGCCG
>CAITQY010000123.1 GCA_903894655.1 uncultured Gemmatimonadota bacterium | reverse complement strand
GTGGCAACACGTTGCCGTTGCGCCCCGGCATGGTGTTCTCCGACGAACCCGGCATCTACATCCCCGGCGAGTTCGGTATCCGTCTGGAAGACGACATGGTGATCACGGAGAACGGGGCCGAGCTGTTTACGCCGCAGTCGCCGAGCTTGGAGCAGCCGTTCGGCCGGTGATCGATGGGATTGGCTCGTAACGATGGTCGCTTGGCAACGACTACAGACCGGCTTCACCGCGGATGGACGCGAATGTGCACGGATACCCCCGTGCGCTGGAGCGCCGGTCCTCGGCCACGAATTGCATTTCTGTTGATGGTGGTTCGATCCGCGGTGATTCGTGCAAATTCGTGGTCAGGCCGTGTGTTATGGCCCTGTTACGGAACTGCTGTCAGTCGGTGGTTTGGCCTTCGGGCGCGTATGGATCAACAGTGCGCCGCACAGCGAGACAACGGCGCCGACGAGGAATGGGATCGACAACGAGCTGGCACTGGCCACGCCGCTGGCGGCGAACGGTCCGATCACCCGGCCCATCGAGGCGGCGCCCTGATACGCGCCCAGCACGCTGCCTCGCTCATGTGGTTCGGCGGCGGTGGCCACGAGTCCGCTCATGCTGGGGTTGAAGAGCGCTGAGCCGACGCCAAAGATGCCGAGTGCGAACAGCAGCCAGCCGATGGAGTGCGACAACGGAATGCAGCCCATTCCGACACCCACCAAGATGGCGCCGATGCGGGTGAGCGATTGCGCGCCGAAGCGCCGCGTGAGCGGACCGATCACGCCACCCTGAATGATCACCGACACCACACCGACGAAGCCGTAGATCCAGCCGAGCGTGCGCGGACCGACGCCGAGGCGATCGGCCGTGAAGAGCGCCAGCGTGCTTTGAAAGAGCGCGACCGCCGCCACCACGATCACCGTGGCCACGAGCAGATCGCGCAGCACCGGGCGGGCGAAGTAGGTGCCCATCCCGGCGCGCTTGGTCGTCGAGGCGCGGCGCTTCTCCGGCGGCAGTGACTCGGGCAGGCGGAACAGCGTGAGCACGAAGGCCAGGAGCGAGAGCACCGCGGCGCCGTACGCCACACGGGCAAAGCCTGCGCCGTCGTCTGGATTGGTACCGGCCAGGAGACCGCCGAGTGCCGGTCCGAGAATGAAGCCCATGCCAAAAGCGGAACCGAGGAGTCCAAGCGCCTTGGGGCGGGTCGCATCGGTGGTGATGTCCGTCGTGTAGGCGTACGCAGCCGAGATGTTGCCCGCAGCGAGTCCGGCCAGAATGCGTGAGATCGCGAGCATCGCACCGGTGGTGCTGAAGGCCAGCATCGCCGAGGCGCCCGCGTTGGCGAGCAAGGTGATCAGCAATACGGGACGACGACCGATGCGATCGGAGAGACTGCCCCAGATTGGCGCGCCCACCAGCTGCCCGAGGGAGTAGAGTCCCAGGAAGAAGATGACCGACGCCGGTGCGACACCGACGTGCTCGGCGTAGAAGGGAAAGACCGGGATGATCATCCCGAATCCGATCAGGTCGAGAAAGACAACGAGAAAAAGTGTGAACACTGGGTCACTTGGGGTGGCTGCGCCGCGGGCGGAAGAGAAGATTGGGGGATGATCGATGATTCTGGCAATTCTCCACCCGAAATAGCGCCCGATCGCGAGGCGCGCATTCTCGATGATCTGCAGGATGCGGTGCAACGCATGCACGTGCTCGCGCGTTCGCCGCGGATCGTGCTGGCGACGGGCACGCGTGCCCAGGGCGCCCGTCCGATGGCGTGGCAGGCGCTGTTCGAGCGCAGTTTCGGCGGCGAACTGCCTGCGGTGACCTACCGCGGCGCGTCGGCGTCGGCGCTGACCACGGTGCTGGCCAAGGGCTTCGACAGCGAGCCCACGCTGGGCAGCGGTTGGTCGCACCCGCGGCTGCGCGATGCGATGGGCATGGGACCCGTGATTCAAGTGTTCCGGGCCGATCGGCTCCCCGACGATGTGGGCCGTGCCTTACTCGGGGTCATCGTCTTTGAGGAAGACGGCCTGCAGTTGGCTGGTGTTCGTGCCATCGTACGCGAGTTTGGCCTCTCCTGACCGTTGATAGAGGCGAGCTTGACCGTGTAGTCACCTGACATACCTTCCGCGTTATGTCACTCCTCGGATTGTACGATCGCTCCCTGCTCGGCCGCGCGGCGACGCCAGCGCTGGATTATATCGGCTCGTCCGGCACGCTCGTGGGCCTCACGTTCGGGGTACTCGAGGAGCGGAGCAACCGGATGGCGCATGCGCTGCGGGCGCGCGGCGTGCAGGCCGGTGATCGGTTGGCGTTCTATCTCACCAACCGGGTGGAGATCATCGATCTCTGGCTGGCCTGCATCAAGACCGGCATCATCGTGGTGCCGGTGAACGTGCTGTATCGCGAGCGCGAGATTACGCACATCGTGAGCGATGCGGCGCCGATCGCGGTCGTGACCACCACCGCGCAGCAGAGCGACCTGCCGCCGGGGGTCGTCTCGTGGAGTCTCGAGGCGCTGGTGGCCGAGGCTGCGCCGCTCTCAGCCGAGCGCCTCACGGTGCAATGCGCGGCGAATACGCCAGCGGCGCTGGTGTACACCTCGGGGACCACTGGTGCGTCGAAGGGGGCCGTGCTCACCCATGGTAACTTTGCCGCGAATGCGTTAGCGCTCACCAGCGGCTGGGAATTCACGAGCGACGACCGTTACCTCGCGGTGCTCCCGCTCTTTCACGTGCATGGACTGGCCAACGGACTGCACGTGTGGTTGCTCAGTGGCTGTCATATGCGACTAGCCGAACGGTTTGAGCATGAGCGTGCGGCCGAGTGGTTCGAGGCGTATCAGCCGACCGTGTTCTTCGGTGTACCGACGATGTTCGTGCGCTTGCTCGACGTGGCCTCCGAGCGTGCCACCGCGATCGGCACCCGCACCCGGCTCTTCGTGTCCGGCTCGGCGCCGCTGCCCGCCCCGGTGCTGGAGGCCTTTCACGAGCGCTTCGGTCACGTGATTCTGGAGCGTTACGGCATGACCGAGACGCTCATGAACGTGAGCAATCCGTATTATGGTGAACGTCGCGCGGGCACCGTGGGCTTTCCGATGCCGCTCACGGCGGTGCGTATCGTCGACGAAGTCGGTGTGGATGTACCCGACGGCACGAGCGGCGAGTTGTGGGTGCGCGGACCGAATGTGTGCGACGGCTACTGGCGTCGCCCCGATGCCACGGCGGCGGCCTTCACGGACGGCTGGTTTCACACCGGCGACGTGGGCGTGCGCGCGGCGGATGGCTACATCACGCTGGAAGGGCGGCGCAGTGATCTGATCATCTCAGGCGGCTTCAATATCTATCCGCGCGAGATCGAGGAGTTGTTGGCCGAGCAGGACGGGGTACACGAGGCGGCGGTGGTCGGGGTGAAGGACGCGGTGCGCGGCGAAGTGCCGGTGGCCTATCTCGTCTGTGACGCGTCGGTGAATGTCGAGGCTCTCGCGCAGCAGGTCCGCACGCAGCTGGCGTCGTTCAAGGTGCCGCGCGGTTTTGTGCGGGTGGAGGCGCTGCCGCGCACCGCGCTGGGGAAGGTGCAGCGGCATCTGTTGCCGCCGTGGACGCCGTCATGAGCCAACGCGCATGAGCGGACGCGCATGAGTCCCGCCCTGCTGTCGCTGCTTGCCTTGCTGCTGGTGGTGGCAGCGAGTCTGACATCGCGTGTGAACGTCGGTGTGCTCGCGGTCGCGTTGGCCTGGGGGATCGCGACGTTCGCCGCCGACTGGAAAGTCGAACAGCTGATGGCGGTGTTTCCGTCGTCGCTCTTTCTCACCCTGTTGGGCGTCACGCTGCTGTTCGGCATTGCGCAGGCCAATGGCACGATGCAGGCGGTCACGCATTATGGTGTGCGCCTGCTGCGCGGACGGTCGGCCCTGCTGCCACCCTTCGTGTTTTTACTGGCCTGTCTGCTCTCGACCAGCGGACCAGGGGCGATCGCGACGACCGCGCTGCTGGCCCCATTGGCGATGGGGCTGGCACACCGCGCGAAGGCACCGATGCTGTTGATGGCCTTGATGGTCGGCAACGGGGCGAACGCCGGGAACCTCTCCCCGATCAGCGCGATTGGCGCGCTGGTGCAGACACTGATGGAGAAAGCCGGATTGGGTGGTCATGCCACCGAAGTACTGGTGATGAACTTCGTGGCGCACGCGATCGTGGCGACGGCGGCGTGGGCGATGTTTGGCGGACCGGCGATGCTCCGCGACTCACGACTTGTGGTCGATGAGAAGGACGCCGCCTTCACGCGCGCGCACTTGACCACGCTTGTTGTGGGGGTGCTGTGGGTGAGTGCGGTACTCTTGCTCAAGTTCAATCCCGGCCTGACCGCCTTTGCGGCGGCGGCGGTGCTGGTCTTGATTGGTATCGGCGACGACAGTGCCATGCTGAAGCAGGTGCCTTGGCCGGTGATCGTGATGGTGTGCGGCGTGAGCGTGCTGATCGGCGTGCTGGAGAAAACCGGCGGGATGGACCTCTTCACCACCCTGCTGGCGAAACTGGCCACGCCGGGCTCGGTGAACGGGGTGATCGCCGGCGTGACTGGATTGATCTCGACCTACAGTTCCACCTCGGGCGTGGTGTACCCCGCCTTCCTGCCGGCCGTGCCGGGACTGGTCGCGAAGCTCGGTGGCGGCAATCCCCTGCAGATCGCGATCAGCATCAACGTCGGCGCCGCGCTGGTCGATGTGTCACCGCTCTCGACGATCGGTGCCCTGTGCATTGCCGCCGTGCCGACCGGGCATGACACCAAGCAGTTGTTTCGCCAACTGCTGCTCTGGGGCTTCGCGATGACGATCGTGGGCGCGCTGTTTTGTCAGTTCGTCGTGCCAGTATTCATTCCCTGAGTCCACCACCCGCGCGTCGAAGCATCCGTCGCGGCCGGTAATCCGTTGTCTTTTGAGAACTTATTGTGGCTCTTCGTGCTTTTGTGTGGGTGATTTGAGCGGGTCGTGCAGGTCGGTCCGCCGCCCCGGGCGATCGGCGGACCTTCGCGCGGATCCGCGGGACAGCCGTTTCGTTCAGGAGCTTACCGAACAGCCTTACCGCCGATTTGCGCGAAGGCGCGCGGATGACCAGCAACTGCATGGATGGGATGGTCGTGTACGACGACTCGTCGCGCCGCC
>CAITQY010000122.1 GCA_903894655.1 uncultured Gemmatimonadota bacterium | reverse complement strand
GTGGCCATCGACACGATCATCAATCAGAAGGGCCAGGGCGTCGTCTGCGTCTACGTCGCCATCGGTCAGAAGGCGTCCACGATCGCCACGGTCGTCGAGCGTCTCCGCACGGCCGGCGCGCTCGAGTACACCATCATCGTCGCCGCCTCGGCCTCCGATCCAGCGCCGATGCTCTACATCGCGCCCTATTCGGGCTGTGCGATGGCCGAGTACTTCATGTACAACGAGGGCAAGCCCACGTTGTGTGTGTACGACGACTTGTCCAAGCAGGCCGCGGCCTATCGCCAGCTGTCGCTGATCCTGCGCCGTCCGCCGGGCCGTGAAGCCTATCCGGGCGACGTGTTCTATCTCCACAGCCGTTTGCTCGAGCGCGCGGCCAAGCTGCGCGAAGACGACGGCGTGGTCGATGGCAAGACGATCCTCAAGCCGGGTGGCTCGCTCACCGCGCTGCCGATCATCGAAACGCAGGCCGGCGACGTGTCGGCGTACATCCCGACCAACGTCATCTCGATCACCGATGGACAGATCTTCCTGGAAACGGACCTCTTCAACGCCGGCATTCGCCCGGCCGTGAACGTCGGTATCTCGGTATCGCGCGTCGGTGGCTCGGCCCAGACCAAGGCCATGAAGAGCGTGGCGGGCCGTCTGCGTCTCGACCTCGCGCAGTTCCGCGAACTCGAAGCCTTCGCCGCGTTCGCGTCGGATCTCGATCCCGCCACCAAGCGTCAGTTGGAGCGTGGTGCCCGCACCGTCGAAATCCTCAAGCAGGGCCAGTACCAGCCCATGCCGTTCGAGGAGCAGGTGATGGTGATTTACGCCGTGACCAACGGTCTCCTCGATACGATCGACACCGGCAAGGTGCGCGCGTGGGAGAAGGGATTCCTCGAGTTCATGCGCGCGCAGTTCCCGCAGGTCGCCGACACGGTGCGCACCAGCAAGGCGCTTTCGAAGGACATGGAAGCGGAGCTGAAGCGCGGCATCGAGCAGTACTCCAAGAGCCTGTAAGATGGCCAAAGGCCGCGAACTCAAGGGGCGCATCAAGTCCGTCGAGAACACGCGCAAGATCACGCGCACGATGGAAATGGTCGCCACCTCCAAGATGAAGCGCGCGGCGGATCGCGTGTCGTCGGCGCGTCCGTACGCGCTGGCGCTCGGCGAAGTGCTGTCGCACGTGTACACGCCGGAGCTGGCGGAGCGCTTCCCGCTCCTTCGCCGCCCGGCGCAGGTGAAGCAGGTGGCGCTGGTGGTGCTCACGGCGAATCGCGGCCTGTGCGGCGCGTTCAACACCAACCTGCTGCGAGAGGCGCGGGCGCGTCTCGCGGAGCTGGAAGGAAAGGGCATCAGCGTCGAGCTGCACATCGTCGGTCGCAAGGGCATTGGCTTCTTCAAGTACCTCGGTCGCGACCTCGCATCGCAGCGTGCCGACATCAGTGACAAGCCCACGTCGGCCGATGCGACGTCGCTCATCGATGCGCTCATGTCGCGCTTCGCGTCGGGCGATCTCGATGCGGTGCACGTGACCTACGCCAAGTACAAGTCCGCGCTCTCCACGCCGCCGGCCACCGAACAGGTGCTGCCGGTTGTGGCACCGACGACCACCGGTGCCGGGCTGTCGCGCGACTTCATTCTCGCGCCGTCGGCTGACGAGATCCTCGAAGCGCTGTTGCCGCTCTATGTGCGCAACACCGTGTACCGGGCGCTCGTGGAAACGGCCGCGGGTGAACAGGGCGCGCGTCGGACGGCGATGAAGAACGCCACCGACAACGCGACCGAGATGCTGCAACTGCTCAAACGCACGTACAACTCCGCGCGGCAGGCGCAGATCACGCAGGAAATCGCCGAAATCGTCGGCGGCGCATCGGCACTGCAGGGCTGATTTCCCTATCTCCATATAGAGTCCCATGGCTACCACTGCCGCGCCGACCACTGTCGGCAAGATCATTCAGGTTATCGGTCCCGTCATCGACGTGGCCTTCGACAACGGTCATCTGCCCGAGTTGTACAACGCGGTGCGGGTGGAGGGCACGGCACCTGATGGACAGGTGATCTCCGTGACCGCCGAAGTGCAGCAGCACATCGGTCGCAACCAGGTTCGCGCCGTCGCCATGTCGAGCACCGACGGCGTCACGCGTGGCATGGACGTGATCGACACCGGTGGCGCCATCACCGTCCCCGTCGGCGCGCCTGCGCTCGGTCGCATTCTGAACGTGCTCGGTGAGCCGGTAGACGAAGGCGCCCCGATCCCGAAGGACGCGCTGCGTTGGCCCATCCACCGCAAGCGCCCGGAGTTCGTCGATCTCCTGCCGAAGACCGAAGTCTTCGAAACGGGCATCAAGGTTGTCGATCTCGTGGCCCCGTTCGTGAAGGGTGGAAAGATCGGACTCTTTGGCGGCGCCGGCGTTGGCAAGACCGTCATCATTCAGGAGCTCATCAACAACGTCGCGAAGGGACACGGTGGTAAGTCCGTGTTCTGTGGCGTCGGTGAGCGCACGCGCGAAGGCAACGACCTCTATCTCGAGTTCCAGGAAGCTGGCATTCTCGACAAGGTCGCGCTGATCTACGGACAGATGAACGAGCCGCCGGGAGCCCGTCTCCGCGTTGCGCTCGCGGGTCTCACCGTCGCCGAGTACTTCCGCGACGTCGAGAACGCCGACGTGCTCGTGTTCGTCGACAACATCTTCCGCTTCACGCAGGCCGGTTCGGAAGTGTCCGCCCTGCTGGGCCGCATGCCGAGCGCCGTGGGCTACCAGCCCACGCTCGCCACGGAAATGGGCGAACTGCAGGAGCGCATCACGTCCACGCGCAACGGCTCGATCACGTCAGTGCAGGCTATCTACGTGCCGGCCGACGACTTGACCGATCCGGCGCCCGCCACGGCGTTCGCCCACTTGGACGCCACGGTCGTGCTCAACCGTAAGATCACCGAACTCGGCATCTATCCCGCCGTGGACCCGCTCGACTCGACGTCGCGCATTCTCGACGCGCAGTACATCGGTGAGCGTCACTACAACGCGGCCACCACCACGCAGCGTATCCTGCAGCGCTACAAGGAGCTCCAGGATATCATCGCGATCCTTGGCATGGACGAACTGTCCGAAGACGACAAGAAGATCGTGGGTCGTGCGCGTCGTCTGCAGCGTTTCATGTCGCAGCCGTTCGCGGTGGCCGAGCAGTTCACGGGCATCCCCGGCAAGTATGTGAAGCTCGAGGAGACGATCTCCTCGTTCGAGCGCATCTGCGCCGGTGAGTTCGACAACCTGCCGGAGCAGGCCTTCTTCATGGCCGGTGGCGTGGACGACGTGGTCGCCAACGCGAAGAAGTTCCAGAGCTGATAGCATGAGCGATTCACTCAAGGTGTCGGTGATTTCCCCCGAGCGCGTGCTCTTCGAGGGCACCGCGCGGGGCGTTATCGCGCCGGCGTTTGACGGCGAGATGGGAATCCTGCCGATGCATGCGCCGCTGATGACGCTGCTAGGCAAGGGGACGCTGCGGCTCGACACGGCTGAGGGCGAACAGCGCTTCGGCATCGAGGGTGGTTTTCTGCAGATCATCGACGATCAGGTGCGCGTCGTCACGGAACACGCCACGGCGATCAGCGCCGCGTAGCTCGCACGCGTCGCACGCACGGAACGAACACACGTCACACGCGGGCATGGGTCACACCATGTGCCGCGTGTCGTGTAATCGGCATACCGCGGGCCGCCATTTTCAGGTTTCCGCCTTCGGGGCGCAACGTCTAGACCGTCTGGTCCGTAGATAGGCTGGCGCCCCCGGTTATGCACTGTCGTCTGGCAGCTCGCGACGCCGTGGTCGTGATCGCAGCATGTCTGCTCGCGTTTTCACCAACACTCATGGCTCTCCGTGTCGTAGTTCTCGGCCAGGTTCCGGCCACGTTGCCCGAACTGTTGGCCCACCTACCGGCCACGCTCGATGTGTCGGTCCTCGGATATCACGCTGATTCCGTGTCGGCGCGTGCCGCGCTCTCCCCGCGTCCCGATATTGCGCTGGTGAGTGCGGAGCTGGCCGACATGTCCGGCTTCGCGTTCGTACAGTCGATCGACGCGTCCGAGCGTCCCACGGCCATCGTCTTCGCATCGGCGCGCGAAGAACACGCCGTGCAGGCGTTTGAACTGCAGGCGACCGACTTCGTGCCGGTGCCGGTGGTGGCCGAGCGTCTGCGTGATGCGATGTCGCGGGCGCGTCAGCAGGTGTTGCAGGTGGCTTTGCTGCGCACCGCCGACGAGTTGCAGCGTCTGATCGGCGAAGCGAACGCGTCGGGCACACTCGAGCTAGGTGCGCTGTTCACTCGCGCGGCCGGGCACGCCCAAGCTGGTGGACCGCTCAACGGCCACGGACACACCGTGACGATCGATCAGGAAGACCGCGGTGACGCGCGTCGCCGCAAGCGGGCGAACGGACCGTCCACGGGGACGCTGATTCCCTCCACGCCGTGGCGCGCCGCACGCCACACTGAGCATGCGGTCGCGCGCTTTACACGCGACGAAGCGGAGGAGATTGTGCTCGATCTCGCGCAGGACGACGGCGGTCGCGCGTCGTCCGGCGCTGGGGAGGCCCGTCCGCTCCGCGTCCTGGTGCGGGAGGGGCGGCGCACCCGCTTTGTGCCGTTGTCGGACGTCGATTGGTTCGAGGCCGACGGCAATTACATCCTCGTGCATGCGGCTGGCGAGAAGTACCGCACCCGCGGTACCATCACGGCCATCGAGTCGGCGCTCGATCCGCGCCAGTTTGTGCGCATCCACCGGCGCATCGTGGTGAACATGGATCGCGTGCGGGAGATGTCGCCGCTGCCCGGGGGCGACGGTCTGCTGATGCTTGGTAACGGATCGACCCTGCGGCTGTCACGTACCTATCGGTCGCGGGTGCGCTGATCGGCGCGGGTTATCCCAATGGATCCGCTTACGGACGAGGCCGCCTGACATCAGGCGGCCTCGTGCCGTTGTGCCGGCATGATCCCTCGACCTGATCCGGCTCGCACTCCAACGCCCTGGCCTTTGACAGTCCGGTGCTGACTGCTAGCTTGCCCCCACGGCTACGACACCGAGCTCCGTCCAGTCATGTCCGGGCTTCCGTGTCGTCCCCACCGCTGTTGTCCCCACCGCTGTTGTACCCACCCCACCGTGCTTTTCCGCCGCCGCGCCCCTGCGCCGGCGCTTTTCAGTGCCACCACGGTACCATCAGGCCGCCTAAAGGTTGCCCTGCGGCTGTCGTCGTGGCGTTGCAGACGTTGTCGACCCGGTCCCACCGGTCGGCACGTTGTCCCGCAGTATTAGCCTCCCGGAGGAGCAGATGAAGGCTTTCGGACGTCGTATGTGGTTTATCGCGACGGTCCTAGGCGCGGTGGCACTTGCCGCGCCGATCACCGCCGCTTGGGCCCAGACCGGTAAGTTGACCGGTGTGGTAACCGACGCGGAAACAGGCAAGCCCGTCGAGGGCGTTGCGGTGGTCATTCAAGGGACGACGCTGGGTTCGAATACGAACGCCAGCGGCCGCTATTTCATCATTCAGGTTCCTCCCGGATCCTATTCGGTTCAGGCCCGTCGCCTCGGCTTCCAGAGTGTGACCGCCACGAACGTCACGATGTCGATCGACGCCACGCGCGAGCAGAACTTCAAGCTGCGGGCATCCAACCAGACGCTGGCGGCGGTCACGGTGCAGGCCGACGTCGCCCCGCTGGTGGAGCGCGGTCAAGTCGGTTCACGTACCACGGTCACGGCGGAGCAGATCACGTCGTTGCCGGTCACCAGCATCGCCGGCGTGCTCGCGCTGCAGCAGGGCTTCACGGAAGTCCCGCAGAACACCTCGGTCGTGTCGCTGGCGGAAGAACAGCGCAGCACCACGCCGGCGCTTCGCGTCCGTGGTAGCCGCGGTGGCGCCACGCTGTCGATGATCGACGGTATCGCCATCAACAACCCGCTCTTTGGTAACGACGCCGTTTCCATGAGCGCGTTGGCCGTGCAGCAGGTGGACTTCCAGCGTGGCGCGATGGAGCCGCAGTATGGCAATGCGCTGGCCGGTGTCATCAACCAGGCCGTGCGCGAAGGCGGCTCGGAAGTATCGGGCGCCATCGACTTCCAGAACTCGACGCTCCCGGGCAGCATCTTCGGCACCGAGCAGGACAAGCTTCTCGGGCTGAACCTGCTGCGTGGCTATCTGTCTGGCCCGGTGCCAGGCACCAAGAGCAAGCTGCGCTACTCGGTGTCGGGGCAGGTGCAGAGCCAGGCCCAGCGCGTGCTGGAGTTCGACAAGGACGTGTACACGGCCAATGCGCCGCTCGTGCTTGGCGACATCCTCGGCGTGTCCACCAAGGACCTCGTGCCGGGCTTCCAGGCGTTCGGCGGCACGCAGAACTCCTCGGTGGTCGGCAAGCTCACCTTCCTGCCGTTCGACAACACCACGATCAAGTTCACCGCCATCGGTTCCGAGCGTCAGAACCGCGGCTACGATCGCCGCTATTTCTTCGCCTATCGTGGCGATCCGCTCGCGCTCGTGAACAACCGCACCGATTCGCTCTTCGCGCTGACCGGCGGCGACAACCGCGCATCGCGTGACCTGGTCCAGCCGTCGGTGCGCGACCAGGGCAAGCTGCTCATCGGTTCGCTCGAGCAGCGTTTCGGCCGGTCCAATCTCACGATTCGCGTGGCCCAGACGGACTTCGAGCGCACCACCTGCGCCATCTTCCTCGGCACGTGTATCCCGGGCCCGTTTGCCTACGGCAATTTCGATCAGTCGTTCCTGTCGATCTGCGGCACGTTCACCGGTTGCGATCGCGTCCCGTACTCGGGTATCGCGTCGGGCATCTACGGCGGTGAGAAGTTCACCACGCGCACCGTCAAGGCCGACCTCCAGTCGCAGCTCACCGACCACAACAACCTCCAGGTCGGCGCCCAGTTCGTGAACCATGACTTCGCGTACAGCGATGTGCAGCAGGACGCCAGCACGACGTCGGGGCTCAAGAACAACGTGTATCAGGTGTACCGTGGCAAGCCGATCGAGGCCGCCGCGTACATCCAAAGCGTGATCGAGTACGACTTCATCACGATCAAGCTCGGTGGCCGCTTCGATTACGGCCGCGCGCGCGGTCAGGCGCTGTCGAATCCGTTCGACCCGTCGAACGGCACGACGGCGCGTGAAGTGTGCTCGGGGGCGTCGGTTGGCGGCAAGCAGCTCCTCAATGCGGCCGGCCAGCCCTACGGCCTCGCCGGTTGCGCTGCCTCACCGATCGATCCCAAAACGCAGCGCGCCCGCTTGCTCGACACCGCCACGGCGATTGCCCAGCTCGACGACTTCCGCGAGTCGCCCGCCCGCACGGCGTTCAGCCCGCGCGTGGGTGTGGCCTTCCCGCTCACCGAGAAGTCGCAGGTGTTCTTCAACGGCGGCCGCTACACCATGGTCCCGCTGTACGGCAACACCTATCGCAACACCGGTATCGGCACCACGGCTGGCGCCGGCGACAACTACTGCGCCGCCGGCCAGGTGAAGCCGGGCACGAGCGAGTGCACGCCGAACCTGCAGCCGGACAACCCGACCTTCGTCGGCAATCCGAGCCTCCGCCTGGAACAGGCCAAGCAGTTCGAAGTCGGCTACTCTGGTGAAATCGGCAAGGGCTACTCGATCCAGGTGGCCGTGTTCAGCCGCTCGGAAACCGGCCTTACCGGTATCCGCAGCAGCCGCGCCGCGCAGGACATCGGCAGCACGTACGCCGGTGCCTTCCCGACGTACAACATCATCGTGAACGGCGACTTCCTGTCGTCGCGCGGTGTGGAAGTGGCCTTCCGTCGCCGTCTGGCCGATCGCTGGGGCTACGACATCAACTACGGCCTTTCGCGCTCCACCACGAACTCGCGTCCGCCCGATCGCGCCAACGAAGTGTCCCGTACCGACGAAGCGCTCCGCGCGCAGAACGTCGAAACGCTCACCGACGTCGATCAGCCGCAGCGTCTGAACGTGCAGCTGTTCTATCGCGTCGGTAACGACGTGCCGAACCTGCCGCTCAACGCCGGCAAGCTGCTCAAGAACTTCAGCGGCTCGATCACCTACAACATCACGTCGGGTATCCCGTACACGCCGCTCCGCGGCAGTGCGGCCGGCACGATCGGCACGAACAATCAGGGCGAAGTGAACTCGGCGCGTCAGCCGTCCACGCAGGATGTGGGCTTGCTGCTCGACAAGGCGTTCCGCATCGGCAACATGCGCTACTCGGGCTTCCTGCGGGTGAACAACCTGTTCGATCGCAAGAACTGCGTGCAGGTCTTCAACAACACGGGCACCTGCGACGCCGGTCTGCGTGACTTCGCGAACCGTCGTATCGGCAACGCCGGCGACAACACCTCGACCGCCTTCGACCAGCCCGAGTTCATCGGAGCGCGTCGCAGCATCTCCACCGGCCTGTCGGTCAACTTCTGAGCATGGACGGCGTAAACCTCATGGGTTTCACTACCAATACTTCCTGCCGACAGCCTCAGGGCCTCGGGGCGCGCGGAGTCTCGCGCGCCTTGGGTACCCTCGCCGTGCTGGCCGGCCTGTCGACCATCGTGCCCGGCGCGGCCGAGGCGCAGCGCGTCTCCCAGCCCTCGGTCAACTATCTCGAAGAGATGTTGCCCGACGGCACGATGCGTCAGGTCCCGATTCCTTCCACGAAGGGTTTCGACCTGTTCGCGGCCGAAGATCTCGCCTTCGGTACGCTGCGCATGAACGGCACGTGGCGCGTGGCGATCGCCAATCAAGGTGGGCCCGTTTCGCAGAATCAGGGCGAAGTCGTGCAGACCGGGCGCGCCGTGAGTCCGACGCTTGGCGGCTTCAGCGTCTTCTTCCAGATGGGT
>CAITQY010000121.1 GCA_903894655.1 uncultured Gemmatimonadota bacterium | reverse complement strand
GTCGTCATTCTGAAGGTGCTGGAGCCGCCCGCCCTGTCGGAGTTCGCGGCGCTGACGGCGCACGCACGGCGCGCGGCGAAAGCCGCTGGTCTCAAGTCGGCCGACGTGCCGCGGGCGATCAAAAAGGTGCGACGCGCCACGTGAAGGTCGTGCTGGACACCAACGTCTTGGTGTCAGGGCTGCTCTTTGGTGGCGTGCCAGGCCGCATTCTGACAGCATGGAGTACGGGTGCCATCCGCCTCGTCATCTCGCCGCCGATTCTGGAAGAAAACCGACGGGTTGGGCTCGCGCTGAGCAACGGGCGTGAGCCGCTCGTGGGGACGCTCGAGGCGCTGCTCGCGATGCTGACGGTGCACGCCCTGCTGGTGGATGCCCCACCGCTCGATGAGCGCGTGAGCGAGGATCCCGATGATGAGATGTTCTTGGCGGCTGGCGGAGCATCGAAGTGCTGAAGGCGCGACCGTTCGTGGACCGGTATATCGAAGCGGCAGACATCGAATAAAACGTTGCGGCCGACAGCGCGAATCCGATCGCGCGACACTCTACGATTACCAGAAACATGGCGGAGCTGTTGAGCATGCGTCCTGTGCCGTTCAGTGAAAAGGGTGTGGCGGGCGCGTCCGTCGTCTGCACCGTGGCGACGGGGAAGTACTTGCCGCAAGCCTTCATCGCCATCGAAAGCGCGTTGGCACATTCCGCGGTGGCGACGGTTGGCGTGATCCTGATCGGCGATGACAGTGAGGTCGCCTCGGTGGAGACGCCGGTGAACATTCAGGTGCTCCGGCTTGCCGATGTGATGTCCGCGGACGTCGAGCGTGAGATGCGGCTGGTATATTCGCCGCTCGAATTCGGAACTGCGCTCAAGCCGTTTCTGGTGGCCACTGTGCTCGCCGCGGTTGGGGGTGGGCGCGTGTTGTTGGTCGACGCAGACACCATGAGCGTCGCCAGCATCGATGCGGCATTCGATGCGCTGAACACGTCTAGCATCCTGATTTTCCCCCACTATATCACACCCACGGTTGACTTCGCCGGGTCGTTGCGTGACAAGCTGACCCTGTCCGCCGGTGTGTTCAACACCGGACTGATGGCGTTTCGTGACGATCCCCACGCGCACGCGCTTGCCGAGTGGTGGCGGGTGCGCACGCGATTCTGGAATCGACGATTCCCCAAAGCACACGAGTTTCTCGACCAGCGCTGGTTCGACTTCGTACCGTCACTCTTCGCGGGTGTCGCGTGTCGCGGCGTTCCTGGCCTCAACGTGGGACACTGGAATCTCTTCGAGTGCGGTACGTCCTCCGAGATCACGATGCCGACGCATCTGGGTGCGGTGCCGGCGCTGTTGCACTTCAGCGGCATCTCGCTGGCGACGGACACTCCCTTACTGCTCTGGCAGATCGACGCAACGACAGCGTTGGCCCACTGGTGGACTGAGCAGGCGGTGCAGTATCGCACGCGAGTGCTCGCCCGACGCGCAGTGTTTCCGCCGCACGCCGACGTTCCGGCGCAGTTCGCCGACGGAACGCTCGTGTCGCCGCAGTTTACGAGGTATGCCTTCGGGCGGCGTGAGGCCCTCAGGGTGCTGCCGACAGACGAGACCGCACTCCGACGCGGGGAAGCCAGGCGCGGCCTCGGGAACGCGTTGCGGAGGTGCCGGGATCAGGTGAAGAGCCTCTGTCGTGCCGTCGTCGCCGTGCCGAGCGCCGCCGCTGCGTTTCTCCGCACGCGTACCCTGCGTTAGTCCTCGCACCGCTCCCGCGCGAGCAGGCGCGCATCACCCTGTTTGATCGGCATCCGGCGGTCACGTCACACCCTCAGAGCGGCACCAGAAAGCTGCTATAGACGATGGTGCTGCCGCCGCATTCTTCCTTCTGCTGGATCAGGCCCTCGTTGAGGACTCGGCCTCCCTCTTCACTGGAGATGCCGAAACTGAACCAGGCATGCGTCGGGCCACAGCACGTAATCAGGTGCTCGAACAGCCCGTCCAAGGCCCCGTGCTCCAGTCCGACCGGGTCTGCGGCGATATACTGGGCGTGGGCGACCTGGGGCGTCATGTACATCACCACCCCTGCCAGCAGCGCCCCGTCCGGGGCCGTCGCCGTGAACAGCTGGATGTTGTCGGGATGGGCGGTCACCAGGCCGCTGATTTCTGCGAGCGAGTGCACCGGCTGGACATCGTGCCGCTCGCGCAGTCGCGCGGTCAGCAGAGACCAGAAGCCGGCCCAGTCCTGGCTCCGGCCATACCGGCATCCCAGCCGTGCCGCCTTCTTCTGGTTCCGCAGCCGACGGCTGCCCACCTTGCCCCGGGCCGCCAGCCGGATGGCCGTACACGGTTCGACCTTGAGCAGTTGCGCGCCAAGCCGGAACAGCGCGTACAGGTCCTCCTCGGCCGGCCGCTCATGGTACATGGTCGGGATCACTTTGTAGATGAGTTCGCGCAGGCCGAGCCGGCGCAACTCCTCCACCAGCAGTTCAGTCGCCGCCAGGGTCTGTGCCGTCGTGAGGCCCGCACCCTCCGGCAGCCACCCGCCGAACGACAGCCCGCGATGCGAGTGATAGCTGCTATCCTTTATCGTCCCGGGGAAGGCGGCCACTATGCGGCCATCCCGCTCCAGCAGATAGGACGCATCCGGGAAGCGGTCGGCGTGGTAATCCATGTAGCTGCGCGCGAACATGAAGTGCGGCTTGACCGAACCGCGAACCAGCGCGTCCCAGACCGGCTGCATTTCGGGCTGGTACCGGTGCACGCGCATTCCGTTGGTCATTACGAGGTCTCCTGCGCGTTGGTCTTCCAGCTTCCTGCTCGTGAGGCAACGTACACGGCAGGGCGTGGCGGGTACAAGGCGCGCACGGCTCCGCAGCCGATGTATCGTCTCGTGACGGCCAATGGGGACGAGTCGTATGTAGCATGTCCGATGCGTTCTGCGCATATTCGTTTTCCTCGTCACTATCGTCGAGAGGTGCGTTATCACGCGCCGACCGAGGTCGCCATTTGCCCGATGCCGTAATGCCGCCCCTCGCTCCCATGCATATCGAACTCAGTGCGCATCCGGGCCCGGCGGGTACCGGCGTGCTGCACGTTCTCGAGGCCACCCAGCGGCTCCCCTTCCCGGTCGAGCGGGTCTTTACCGTGAGTGGGATGCTCGCCGGCGCCCGCCGTGGAGGACACGTCAACTGGATCGTGAGTGAGTGCGTCGTGTGCCTGCAGGGGGCGCTCGAGGTGCAGCTGATGAGCGTATCAGGGGAGGCCACGTTTCGCCTCACCGGGCCCTCGTCCGGCCTCCTCGTTCCCCCGGGGACGTGGATCGATCTCATCGCCCTTGAAGACGGCACGACGTACATCGTTCTGGCGGATCACACTTACGAGCAATCGGCACCCCATTACGATTGGGACCGTGATCGGGTGCGCCGGGCCCAGATCACCGGAGCGCAGACGCCCACCACCCACGGACCACGTTGAATGGAACGCGATCTCGAGCGATATGCCACGGACTACCTCGCCGATTACGGGTTCGAGCGGTGGCAGGTGCAGTACCGACGGGCGGCCCTCCTGCAGAACGTCGCCGACCGGTTTGCCGGTGCCGTGCTGGAAGTCGGCTGCGGCATAGAACCGCTGTTCGCGCACGCGCCACCCGTGCAGGAGTGGCACGTCATCGAACCGGCGCGGGCCTTCGCGGACCACGCTCGGCACGTTGCCGCCGCCCAGCCGCATGCACAGCGACAGGTGAACGTGCACGAGGGGTTCCTCGAGGACAGCGTCGATCAGCTGCGCCGCGCGTGTCCCGCCGGGTTCGATCTGGTCATTGCCAGCGCCCTCATCCAAGAGATCCCGGATCCGGTCCGGCTGCTCGCCTCCCTTGCCGCCGTCCTTCGCCCTGGGGGCTGGCTGTACCTTGACGCCAGCAATGCCGGCTCCCTGCATCGCCGAATGGCGGTCGCGATGGGTCTACTGGAGCGGCTGGACACACCGAGTGCCCGCGCAGTGCGTATGCAGGGGCGCGCCGTCTATGATCTGCCGCATCTGGTACACGAGGTCGAGGAGGCGGGATTCCGGGTGGAGCGTACGGGAGGCATCCTGCTGAAGCCGTTCGAGCACGCCCGAATGGAGCGGGCGCTCGACACGGGTGTGATCGAGCCGGCGCACTTGGACGCGTTCGCGCGCCTCGGCGAGCAATATCCTGATCTCGCCTCGGAGATCTGGGTTCTGGCGACCCGTGCCTGATCCGGCCCGCCTTCATCGCCTG
>CAITQY010000120.1 GCA_903894655.1 uncultured Gemmatimonadota bacterium | reverse complement strand
CAAGGCGGCGCTGGCCTTCAGCCGCGCGTCTGGCACGCTGGCCGATCACGTGATGGCGGCCATGGAAGCGGCCGACGAGAACGGCGGTGACAAACGCTGCAACTGCGCCAACAACCCACTCGAGTTCGTGCCGTGCGACAACAAAACGGCGCACGTGTCGTACATCGCAATCGCCAACAAGGACGACCAACTCGGCGTCACGCACAGCGACGGCGCGTACTACGCCGTGCTCCGTGCGTCCGACAACGACATCGTGACGGGGGAGAGCGCGAATCCGGTGAAGACGTTGCGGATGCGCTACGACGCGTGGAAGCGGGCCGGCAGCAAACGGACGGCGTCGCCGGGGGCGACGCTGTACAAGCCGGTGGGATCGGGGGATTAGGTGGGGACGGCGGTAGGGGACTGCCAACCGCTGAGGAAGCAGGGAGGAGGGCATCAGGAAGGAGGAGGCAGGAGCCGTTCCTGTGGCTGATCTGCTCACCCCGAGACGGAGGCTCCGCACCAACCGGGCCCGTTCACCTCGGCGCCCCTAGTGGTCCAGCCTAGTGTGCGACCAAGTGGCCCGTGGCAGCTTTGTGGCTGACCCAGACAGATCCGCTCGTCGTGGTAAACGAGCAACCGGAGCAGCGTATGGTCGTTGTACTAGTTGACCCATCATCTATTACGAGCGGCCCTCCCGCGATCGCGTCGAGCTGGTCGTCGGAGATGACGGTCGTCTCAGACGACGTCTGGGTATTCGGCGGAATCGGCTGATGTGACATGAAACCTCACGGGAGACGTAGGGGGACGCGATCACGTAGACAGGCGTACATCCGTGGAAACACGTGGGTGGAACGAGGGACGATGGCCACATGTTTTGTTGGTGGCAGGCGCACTATCCCTTGACCGTCTCCGCCACGCCCGTCAGCCTTCACTCATGTCTGCTCAGCACGACCTTGGTCTTCCCGGCGCGCTCCCGGAGCGCGATCGCCTCGCGCTCCGTCGCTGGATGCTGCTCTCCATAGTGGCGGTGTTCTTCGCGGTGGCGGTGGGCGGCATTACCCGGCTCACCGAGAGCGGGCTCTCCATCACCGAGTGGAAGCCGGTGTCCGGCGCCTTGCCGCCGTCGGGCGACGCGGCGTGGGCGGCCGAGCTCACCAAGTTTCAGCAGATCCCGCAGGCCAGCAGCACGCACGCCGGCATCTCGCTGACGCAGTTCAAGTGGATCTACTGGTGGGAGTGGTTCCACCGGAACGTGGCCCGCACGGTGGGCTTGGTGTTCGCCATCCCGTGGCTGCTGTTCATGATGCAGGGGCGCATTCCGCGCGCCCTCCGCCTCCGCCTCACCGCCCTGCCGCTGCTCACGCTCTGTCAGGGCGCGCTGGGCTGGTACATGGTGCAAAGCGGCCTCGTGGAGCGCATCAGCGTGAGCGCCTACCGGCTCACGGCGCACCTGGGGCTGGCCCTCGGCATTCTGGCTGTGAGCGTGTGGACGTACAGCGAGCTGCGCGCCCGCCCGCCGGCGGAGCGGAGTGAACCCGTGGCAACGCCGCGCCGCTGGCAGCGCGCGTTGCTGAGTGCCGCCGTGTTGCTGGGGATCACGGTGCTGTCGGGCGGCTTTGTGGCGGGCCTGCGCGGCGGCCGGATTTTCAACGAGTTCCCGCTCATGGGGGGGCAAGTGGTGCCGCCCGGCTACGGCACGCTCACGCCGTGGTGGAGCAACGCCTTCGAGAACCCGGCGGCGGCGCAGTTTCACCACCGGCTGTTGGCGCTCTCGGTCACAGCGTTTGTGCTCACCCTCGCGTGGCGTGCGCGTGGCGCCCCGCTGCCCGATGGGGTTCGGCGGGCAGTGTTCGCCTTCGGGGCGGTGATCACGACGCAGCTGGTGCTGGGCATTACCACCTTGTTGCTGGCCGTGCCCGTGCCTCTCGGGGTGCTGCACCAATTCACCGGCGTGCTCGCTCTTACGGCGGCGCTGGTGGCGACCCAGCGGGCCATGGCGTCGGGTGCGACCGCGGAGGCCCCGCGGAGTGTGGCGGCCCCGCGCCCCGCACGGTCGGCGCCGCCGGTCGAGTCGGCGGCGGCCGTCTAGCGACGTTCGCCGCCGAGCACCTGCTACCGCCGTACGGCGGCCCGACTACGACCGCACTACGACCGCACTACGGCTTGGGCAGCGTGGCCCGATAGGCGGTGATCGCGTTGATCGTCGTCGTCACGCGCAATTCGGCCACCTTGCGGCCAAGGTCCTGTAGCCATTTCAGCGACTCGAACTTGATGCCGTTGATCTCGGCCTGACCGGCTTTCACGCGCTGCGCAAAGCGGATCGACTGCGGATCGGCCAGCGCCATCGTGGCGTCGATGCCGAGCTCTTCGTGCAGACCGCTGGTGCCGGTGCTGGCGCCGATCTTGATCCCTTCGGGGATCTTGAGGTCGTTCTGGAGGTACGGCTGCACCACACCGGTGTGGTTGTAATACTCGGCGACGTGCTTGAAGGAGACCTTGTCCGGGCTGTCGGCGTACACCTTGGTGAGTGAGTCGGCCGCGCTCTGCATGCCGCGCGCGTTCCCGCCGCTATCGCCCAGATAGTAGATCTGCGTGAAGCCCATGCTGCGCAGGTAGTTGCCCATGTCATACAGCAGCGCGGTATACGTGGCCTGCGACAGCATCGGGCCGGCGCGCCCCGGCTGAATGGTGGGCCCCGCGTTGCCGGGTTCGAGCGTGACGAGTGGCGCGACGAGCGTCTTGCCCATTTTCCGCGCGATCATCTCGCCCAGAAGCTTGTTGTTGATGTTGTGCTTGTTCATCGAGAGGTTGCCGTCGTTGTTCTCGACGCCTCCGGTCATGATCAGCACCGTCGTGTAGCCGTCCTTGATCATGTCACGGAACTCGGGCTGCGTGAGTTCCTCGAGCCACACGGTATTGATGCCGTCGATGGTACGGGGCTTGTTTGCCGCCGCCTGCCGCGCTGCCGCTTGCGCCGCACGGTCGGTCGCACCGGCACCCCCCGTTGCCTGCGCTGAAGCGCTCGCCACGGCGCTGGCCGCGAGCAGGGGCATCGTCAACAGCACCATCCACGTTGTTCGCATCATATCTCCAAGGGGTGGGGGGAGTTCGCGCGGGCGATTGCGCGGTGTTTGTCTGCGCCTGCAACGACCGGAAGATACTCGGGAACCGTTCGCGACCTTGGTCGGTTGAAAAGCCGGAACGCCTGGCGGCGAGGGCAGGGGAGCCGTCGGCGTCCGGCCCGTGGTATCCGCCGGACCACGCCTCAGGTGGCCCGTACCCGAAGGCTCACACGTTGTCTCACACGTTGGCGCGAGGATCGAACATGACGGAAAAGAAGCACGGGCAGCCCACATCGGACGCAGAGAATCCGTCGCTGACGGATGCGGAGCTGGAGCAGGTCGTCGGTGGCAGGACAAGGAGACACTGCACAACCCATGATATGCAGGAGCCCTGCTTTGAAAATCCGCCGCACCAATATGTCAATGTGTAACGCTTCGGTGGAACGCGTCCTTCAATAGCTGCGATGACCGGCCGATGCTGGCCTCGCAGTAGTCGGTGACTGTCGTGGCGTTGAAGACGCGCCGCCGAATGCCCCGTTTCTGTCCGCACGGTTACCCGGCATCCGCATCCGGGTGGGACGCGGCGTTCAATCCCCGTAGGGACCGCATGATACTGGCATAGCCGTGATCGGCGCCCGTCATGGCGCTGAAGATGTCGCGTGTCTCGCGCAAAAGCGTCTCCAGCCGCGCAATGCCGATGTCGATGCAGCGCAGCGCCTCGGTGCTGGTGGCGCCATGGCCCGGCAGCAACAGATCGATGTGCCAGGGGCGTAGGCGGCGCAATGAGCCGATGAAATCACTGATGTTGCCGGAGGCGACCACGCCGCCCACCACGCCATTGGCCATGATGACGTCGGCCGTGAACATCGCCCGGGTGCGGTGCTCATACAGGCAAATGGCGCCTGAGCAGTGCCCGGGCGTATAGATCACTTCGAGTTGGTGGGAGCCCGTGTCAATGATCGAGCCATGCTCCAGACACACATCGACCTGGACGTGCGCGAAGCCCGCGGCGAAGACCTGATTGTACTGGGCAAACTCATCTTTCAGCGCCAGCTTCTCGGCGCTCATCCGATGCGCCGCGACGACGCAGGATGTGGGCATGAGCGGTGCGCCCCCCGCATGGTCGATGTGATCGTGCGTCAACAACACCAGGTCGATGTCCCCCGGGGTCATGCCCAGCTCGGCCAAGGCCGACTGCGTGATGGCGAAGGTCTGCGACAGGCCGCTGTCGATCATGACCGTGCGCCGACTTCCCTTCACGATGTAGATGTGGGCGGCTCCCTGGCGACCCCGTATCTGATAAATGCCGTCGGCGACTTCCTGAATGAGTTCGGAGTTCATGATGCCGCTCCGTTGGAGGGCTGCCCAGTCAGATGCAGCAGCCGCTGATTCATGGATTCGATCCGCTGCGCCAGCACACGCATCACGCTGAGTGCGAACGCGGGCTGCTGGTTCACCAGGTAGACGAAGCGGGCATGATTGACCGCCACCAGTTCTGTACCATCGGCCTGCACGGTCGCGGTGCCGGTACGCAGGCTGCTACCGACCAGGGCCATCTCCCCGAAAAATTCCCCCGTCGTGAAGGAACCCAGATGTACATTGGCCGCTTCCGAGGTGACGTCCATGCGCACGCCTCCCTTGAGCACGATGAACATTTCGGCGGCGCTGTCCCCCGCCGCGAAGACCACGTCGCCCGCTTGGTAGCTGCGCGCCATGCGGGCGATGTCACTGGGCGCTGATGGGGCGACTGTGTGGTCGGCGTCCAGGGTGTCCGGGGCTTCTGGGGTGATCATGGTCGTGTGCTCGAGGGAATTCGGACTGCGATGACACGTCCTATCGCGGCGCCGGCACCGCCGAGGCGAGACGAAAGCCGCGGAAGCTGTTCTCGGTCGATGGTACATCGACGTAGCCGTCCGCAGCCGACAGCGGAGAGGCGCCGTGCGCCCAGCAGCCTCCCCGCACGCCACGCTGCGCCCCGGCGGCGCCGTTCTGATCGTTCCATTCACTCACGTTGCCGCTCATGTCGAAGGCCCCATAGGCGCTCGGGCCGCCGCTGGTGCCGACGGTCGTGAGATTGCCGGCTTGAAGGTTCCAGCTGGCGGTGGCGTTCCAGGTGGCGTAGTTGCCCGCGCCGCCCGCCGCGCCCTTTCCGGTCGCACCCGCCGTCACCGGCGTGGGCGCTGTGTTGCTTTGCGTGGCGTAGTCCCAGTAGCCGGCATTGATGCTGCCGCCCTTGTAGTACGCCGCCTTGTACCACTGGTCTGCCGTGGGGAGATGGTACGTCGCTCCCGCATTCACCGCCGGCGCAGCGCCACTGGGCGCCGTGCCACTGGTCGCACCACCGAGCGTGTACGCCCCCGTCTCCGTGCCCGACGTGCTCGTCCCCCCGTTCGTATACCAGTTGGCCACCCGCGCCGCGTCGAACCAACTCACGTAGTTCACCGGCTTGTCGCCCATGTTCGGCTTGACCGCGTAGACATAGCTGCCGTCCACACCGCTCCGCGTGATCCCGCCCCGCGCGTCGGTGCCCATACTGGCGTTGTAGAGCGCGTAGCGGTCGGTCTTCGCCACCGCGTTGAGGACGTCGGCGTATTGCTGGTTGGTGAACTCGTACGTCATGATCCGGAACGACGTCGCTACGGAACCGAGGCCGGAGGGATCGGTGTCCACCGCGTTGCGGAGATCACCGACCGTCACCCACGCGATCGATTCGGCGGGTACCGGACCACTCGGAGACGAGGCATCGGAACAGGCGGCCACGGCGGCTAGGCCCAGCAGTGGTGCCACGAGACGTCTGTTCATGGAGAAGACCGGTAATGAATGAAGTGCGCTAAACGTTCTCGGTCGGGTTGCCGGTGTCAAGCAACGCCTGACATGCCTCCGGGCGCGTCGAAGTGACGCGGGCGATCAACGACTCCTTGATCCGCGGCGCGGTAGCTTTCGCGTATGGCGAACACTT
>CAITQY010000119.1 GCA_903894655.1 uncultured Gemmatimonadota bacterium | reverse complement strand
TGAGCTCACCGGGCGTGCCCACGATGCGGCCGTGGAACTTGAGGGGCGTCGGCACGGTGGCCGACGACGGCAGGTGATCGACCAGCTCGGTCGTGATGCGGGCGTCCTGCAGGAACTCCTTGATCTTGGCGGTATACGCCTCGTCGATCTGCTGGGCGGCGGCGCCCGCCGCCCCCTGTCCCTCTGCTGGCACGGCCACGGCGACCATCGCCACTGCCAACGCCGCACGCCATCGATGCATCCTGCCGACCATGTGCCTTCTCCTCGAGAATGTGGACCACCTGCTGCATGGAGACTACGCGGCGCGTGGCGCGAGCGCTCATGCGGGGCGACTTTGGTGCACATTTACGGCGGTCTGTTGGGGCCGACCGCTCAGTCACCTTCGCCAATTCGCTGCCATGCGCACTCTCCCGTCCGCCGTCCGTTCCCTCGCGCTCGCGCTCGGTCTGCTCGCCGCAGCGAGCGCAGCCCACGCCCAATCGTCGGGATTCACCACCACGCCGCCGCTCCCCTGGCCTCCCGTGGCGACCTTCTCCATCCTCGGCTACGATCCGGCCACCGGTGAAGTCGGTGGCGCGGTGCACTCGCGCGTGTTCTCCGTCGGCAACGGCGTGCTCTGGGCCGAGGCCGGCGTCGGCGCGGCAGCCACGCAGGCCATCGTGGACGTGAGCTACGGTCCACAGGCGATCGCCCTGCTGCGGCAAGGCGTGAAGCCGGCCGATGTCGTGAAGCGCGTGTGGCAGGGCGACCCCGATCCGCGTCCGGTAGACTGGACCAAGGAAGGGCGTCAGTTCGCCGTCATCGATGCGCAGGGCAACGTGGCCGCGTACACGGGACCCAAGGCCACCGACTGGGCCGGTGACAAGCAGGGAAAGTTCTGCACGGCGCAGGGCAACATCCTGGCCAGCGCCGAGGTGGTGAGCGCCATGGTGAGCGCGTTCGAGAGCACCACCGGGCATCTCTCGTTGCGGCTGATGGCCGCGCTCGAAGCGGGACAGATGGCCGGCGGTGACAAGCGCGGCATGCAATCGGCTGCGATGCTGATCGTAAAGAAGGACGGCGGCGTGTGGCTGCACAACGACGTCGTGCTGCGTCTGCAGGTGGACGACAGTCCGGAGCCTATCAAAGAATTGCGCCGTCTGGTAGACAAGGCGGCCACGATGCGGCGACCGCGCTGATGCATCGGGACGAGCAAAAGGCGGAGCCGAAAGCGGCCCCGCCTTTGCCCATCTTTCGGTAAGACAACACCCGCGAATTACTGACCGCGCGCCGGTGCGTCGGGCACGGTGATGCCCGCCACCTGCAGCGATTTCAGCAGCGTCGGCAACCGGTCCGTCTTCACCGACGCCACGCGCGCGCCGAACTGCGCGAGTTCGCGCGTGAGGCTCTGCAACTGCGACTGCTGCGCGGCCGACACCGGGAAGCTGCTGTTCAGCGCGCTGTTCAGCATGCCCGCGCGCCCGGTGAACGATCCGTCGGACTGCCCCGATGCCCCCACGTCATCGTCGCCGCCAGCCGGCGGACCACCCGCTCCGCGCGGACGTGATGCCGCTGCCTGACCGACTTCCTTCACGTAGCTCGTGAGTTCCTTCTCGATCGCGGCCAGATTCTGCTTGAGCTCGGGCGTCAGCTTGGCCGCGTTGGCATCGGCGGCCTTCTTCACCTCGGCAAAGCGCGCCACCACGCTGTCGCCGCGGGTCTGCTGCGCGGTAATGGCCTTTTGAAACTGCACGACCTTGAACCGGAACGCGTCGAGCGCCTTGAGTTCGCCCTCGGACATCGCCTGCTCGGTATCGCGCAGCAAGGCGAAGCGCTGGGTGAGCACCGTGCTCGCGCCAGTCTTCGGCGTGATGGTGAGACGCACTGTGTAGCTGCCCGGCGCGGCGGTGTAGCTTGGCGTCGCACCGCGACCGAAGCCGCCACCGAAGCCACCGCCGCCGAAGCCACCACCGCCGCCGGCAGCGGGTGCACGGCCGGCCGCCACGTTGGTATCCACCGCAGCCGTGAGCGGCGCGCCCACGCGCATATCCCACACCGGGCGGAACATGCCGGTGCGACGCGGCACCGGCAGTTCGCGCACGATCCGTCCGCCACCGTCGATGATCTCGAGCTTGGCCTTGTCGTCGGCCGCGATCGTGTTGATCAGGTACGCGAGGCGCACGCCATTCTCGGGATTCTGCCCGGTGAAACCGGTCGATCCCATACCCGAGTTACGGCTGCTGTTGAGCGTCATCGCGATCTCGTTGCGCGCCGGGAACAGGTACGCCACCTCGGCCCGCTTGGCCTCGGCCAACTTCTCCAGCGGCCCAAGGTCGTCGAGGATGTACACGCCACGTCCATGCGTGCCGAGCACGAGGTCGTTCCAGCCCGACTGGATCTGCATGTCCCACACCGGCACACCGGGAATGCCGGTCCTGAGCTGCGTCCAGTGCACGCCGTTGTCCACCGTGAAGAACGCGCCGAACTCGGTACCGACGAACAGCAGGTTGGGCTGACGGAAATGCTCGCGGATCACCTGTACCGCGCCACCGTTAGGGAGGTCACCGGTAATCGACGTCCACGTGCGACCGTAGTCGGTGCTGCGCATGACGTACGGCGTGAAGTCGTTGCTGCGATGACCATCGAAGGTGGCATACAGCGTGCCTTCGCTGTGCGCCGAAAACTGCACGCGGCTCACGAACGTGGTGTCGGGGACGCCGGGGAAGCTGGCGGTCTTCGTCCACGACTTGCCGTCGTTCTGCGTGACTTGAATCAGTCCGTCGTCGGTGCCAACGGCCAGCACTCCGGCACGGCGCGGCGACTCGGAGACCGTAGAGATGTTGCTGAACTCCGCCGTGCCTTCGTGCAGTCCCAACACATCGCGCGACGGGATCGCCCCGCGCATGGGGAGGCTGTCGCGATCAACGTTACGCGTCAGGTCGGGGCTGATCGTAGTCCACGAGTCTCCACGGTCGGCACTCTTGAACAGATAATTCGCAGCCATGTACAGCGTGCGACCCGTGTGCTGCGACGGCACGATCGGCGCGCTCCAGTTCCAGCGATGCCGCTCGCCATTCTTCGGATACGGCTTGATGCTCTTGGTCTGTCCGCTGCGCGCGTCATAGCGCACCACGCCGCCGTTCTGCGACTCGGCGTAGGCGATGTTATGGTCGAGCGGATCCGGCACGTTGTAGAAGCCGTCGCCGCCCGCCATGCGATACCAGTCGGCGTTCGACGGACCGAAGGCGTTGCGGGTGCGACTCGGGCCGCCCCACGTCTGATTGTCCTGCAGTCCGCCGTACACGTTGTAGAACGGCGTGGCATTGTCCACCGCGATGGCGTAGAACTGCGCGCCGACGATGTTCTCCACGTTGTACCAGCTGCGGCCGCGATCGTACGAGATGTCGACGCCACCATCATTGCCAAGCACGATGTGTTCGCGATCTTCGGGATTGATCCAGAGCGCATGCGCATCACCGTGCACGCCACCACCGCCGGCGAAGCCGATCCACGTTTTGCCGCCGTCGTACGACTCCTGCGAGTTCGCATTCAGGCGATACACATGCTCGGCGTCGGTGGGATCGCAGCGCACCTGGCTGTAGTACCACGCCGTACCGTTGCTGCTGTTCACCAGCTTCCAGGTGCTGCCGGCGTCGTCGCTGCGATAGAACCCATTGGCGGCGGCCTTGGCGTGCACCGAGGCATACACCGTGCTCGGGCGCGAGCGGCACACCGTGAGACCGATGCGACCGATCTCACCAGTGGGCAAGCCACCGGCGAGCTTGGTCCACGTCTTCGCGCCATCGGTCGTCTTCCAGATGGCACTCTCGGTGCCGCCCGGCAGGAAGCCGTACTCGCGACGCTCACGCTGCAGCGAGGCCGCGTACAGCACGTCGGGGTTGGCGGGATCCATCACGAGTTCGGTGAAGCCGGTCTGCGCGGAAATGGACTTGGTGTTCGTCCACGTCTTGCCACCATCGACTGTTTTGAAGAGCCCGCGTTCGCCACCCGGCGCCCAGAGCGGTCCCATGGCGGCCACGTACACGACGTCGGGATCGCGCGGATCGATCACGATGCGGCCGATGTGTTGCGACTTGGGCAGCATCGGCGTGGACCACGTCTTGCCGCCGTCGGTGGACTTGAACACGCCCACGCCCCACGATGAGCTGCGCATGTTATTCGCTTCGCCGCTGCCGACCCACACCACATCACCGTTGGACGGGGCGGCGGCCACCGCACCGATGGAGCCGACGCCGATGGAATCGGACACCGGCGTCCAGGCGAGACCGCCGTTGGTCGTCTTCCACACGCCGCCCGTGGCCACCGCGACGTACATCGCGGTGCCGAGGCGCCCGCCCCGCAGCGTGCGCGGTCCTTCCACGACCGAGATGTCGGCAATGCGACCACTCATCGAGGCCGGACCGATGGCGCGGAACGCAAGCGGTCGCACGAGCAGCGAGTCGGCGAGCGACGGGGACGCGGATGGCGCCTGAGCAGACACCATGGCGGGGAGTACCAGCGCGACGCCAGCCGCGAGGGTGGTCGCGGCGCGGGCCGTGGAGCGTGTGAACAGGTGAGGCATGGCGGAGTAAGACGGGGAAACCCGACGGGCCGAACGCGCGTCGACAAAGGAAAGTACGCTGCGGAACGGCCGCTCGTTACCGCGTCCGACCTCGACGCGCGAGCGGCCCCGTGGCGTCAGTGTCCGTGGTCGGCCATCGCCTCGCCGCGGGCGAGCGCCATGTGGTGCGCCGGGTGGTGATCGCCGCTGACCATCAGGCCGATGAACCCGAGTCCGCGGAGCTTCGCAACGGCGGCGGCGTCGGACGCGTTGGCCGCAGTGACGATCAGCCGCACACCCGTGGGGAGTTCCGTGCGCACCACGCGCGGCCCGCCACCGTTCGTGAGCATGGTGACATGGGCGGCGGTCATGCGCTTGATCGCCGCGATGGTCTCGCCGGTGCCACGCACCACGAACTGCGCACCGCCCGTTATCGGCGTGGCGACCACGCGACTGCGCAGGGTGACCAGATCCATGTCCACGAGATGCAGCCGGAGCCGCTCGAGGTTGACCTTCGACCAATCGGTATTCGGGTCGGCCTGCAGCATGGCCGCTATCTCGGCGAGCGCCGCAAAGGCCGCCTGACCGCCCTGCGTCGGCAGCGATGCCGCCGTCGGATGCGTCATGCCGGGGGTGTGGACATGCTCCTGGGCCGCGAGGGGGGCGGCGACCAGCAGCGGCAAGGCGCACAGCGCGGACAGCGCAGTCGCGAGGGAACGTCGCATGATCGATCTCGGAGGGGGTACAGGCAGAGCACGGTCAGCACGGCCCGACGGCGTGAACACACCCCGGGCAGGACAGTGGCGGAACATACCGCCCACGACGCTAGCGAAAGATAGGGCGCGAGCCGGTCCGACCTCAGAGGCCCGATCCGGGCCGGGCCTGGGCGGCCGCGTGTGAGGCAACTCCCTCTTGCTCTTTATGATATACGCATTTATGTATATCTACATATGAGAAACTCAAGACATTCTCCGATCGGGCTGGTGGCGGCCGCGCTGTTTGCCGCCCTGTCGGCCTCGCCAGCGGGGGCCCAGTCGGGCCCGCTCTCGCTCGCCGACGCGATGCGCGAGGCGGACCAACACGCCTTCGGCAACCGGATCGCCGCCGCGACCACGGCCGGTGACCGGGCCCGCGCCCGCCTGCCGCTCAAGGGCATTCTCCCCTCGGCGCGCGTTGAAGCCGGGGTGATCCGCACGACCGACCCCATCGGAGCCTTCGGGACCACGTTGCGTCAGCGACTGGTCACGCCAGCGGCCTTCGCACCCGCCACGCTCAACGACCCCAGCGCGGTCACCAATGCGCAGGGTGGGTTGGTGCTCGACGTCCCGCTCGTGAATGGTGATGCCTGGCTGGGCCTGCGCGCCGCGCGAGCCGCCGCCGACGCTAGCACGGCGGCCGGCGAGTGGTCGGCGG
>CAITQY010000118.1 GCA_903894655.1 uncultured Gemmatimonadota bacterium | reverse complement strand
TCAGTAGGCGCGTGATGAGCAGCCGTCACTGGTCGTTTCTGCGCCACCTCGGGGTGGGATGCGTTCTGGCGTGTCGCGCCGTCGGCGCTCAGGCACCAGAGGCCATCTGGTACATCCGCAACGACGCCGAGGGGATCGCCAGCTTCGAAGCCAACGCCAGGCACGTGAGCGTGATTGCCCCGCAAGTGTACTCGATCGACAGCAGCGGCACGATCCGAGGAGGTACCGACCCCCGCATCGTGGCGATTGCGTCGAAGCATGGTGTGAAGCTCATGCCGCTGGTCATGAACCCCGGGTTCGACCTTGGAATTCTGCATCACCTCGTGACCAACGCGGCGGCACGCACGGCCGCAGCGCACAGTATGGCCCGGCTCTGTCGTGAGCAGTCGCTGTACGGGCTGCAGCTCGACTTCGAGAATCTCCACGTGAGCGATCGGGACGCGTTCACGGCGTTTGCGCGTGAATCGGCAGACTCGGTACATCGGGCCGGGTGCCAGCTCTCCGCCGCTGTGGTGCCGCGTAGCAGCGAATCTCGTGGCACGCTGCCGTATCACCAGTGGATGGCCGACTACTGGCGGGGCGCATATGACTTCAAGGCACTGGCAGACGTGCTCGATTTTCTCTCGTACATGACGTACGCGCAGCACACCGGCGGGTCGACACCAGGACCGGTGGCGGGCTACCCGTGGATGGTGGCCGGGTTGACCTATGCGCTGGCCCAGGGCGTGCCGCCGGCCAAGCTGTCGCTCGGCCTCGCCGCGTACTCCGACTATTGGTACCCCCACTACGACCCGAAATCCGGTGCGTCGCGTGCCCTCGGCGATGATATCGCCTATCCGCGCCTGATGACGATCCTGCGTGATGCTGGCGCGACGCCGCGCTGGGACGCGACCCAGCAGGCATGGGTGGCGATGTGGGAGCGGGACGGTGTGTTCGAGCACGCGTGGATCGAGGATGCGCGGGCGTTCCGATCAAAGCTCACGCTGGTGCGCCGCCATGCGCTGCGTGGCTACTCGGTCTGGCTGATCGGCATGGAAGATCCGGCGACGTGGCGCATCGTCGGGCCAGTGCGTCGATGAGACAACGTGCTGAGGATCGGCGATGGACTGCCCGATGAAAGAGCGTGTCGCCGGCGGAGCGCGCCGCGTCCTGCGCGTGGTGCGCGTGGTGCTGGCGGTGGTCGTGACCGCGTCGGGCTGCGGCGGTGCCGACGCCACCGGGGTGCCGGTGGCGAGTCGCGCACCGTGTACCGCCGGTGTCGCGAGGTGCGCCGCGCGCATCGAGATCGCGCCGGGGCGGTTCGTGCCGAGCTTCCAAAGCTTCGCGCTGGCGCAAGGCGACTCGCTGGTCACCGATGCCGTCGTGGTGGTGCACGGTACCGAGCGCAATGCGGACGAGTACTTCACCACGATGGCGGAAGCGGCCGCCCTCTCCGGACGGCTGCAGTCGACGGTCATTATCGCACCACGATTCCAGACAGTCGATGATGCGCCGGCCGCGGATGAGCCGTATTGGACCAGTAACGGATGGCGAGTGGGTGATTTGTCCAGCAGCACAGGCCCGCTGCCGCGCCTGAGCGCCTACTCGGCGATCGATACGATCCTCGCGAGGCTTAGTAATCGCACACGGTTCCCGCGACTCTCGCGCATTGTGGTGACGGGGCATTCCGCCGGCGCACAGTTGGTGCACCGGTTCGCCGCCACGAGTGGGGTTGAGCCGACGCTCGCAGGCATCGCCGTGCGCTACGTCGCGGCCAATCCCTCCACGTGGCTCTACCTCAGCCCCGAGCGCGCGCGGGATGGTGCCTTTGCCATTCCTTCCGCAGCGGCGAGCTGCCCTGACTACGACGATTGGCACTACGGATTGCAGAGTCGCAACACGTACGCGAATGCCGTGGCGACGTCGTTGGTGAAGCAGAATCTGGTCAGTCGCCAGATGACCGTGATGGTCGGCACGGCGGATACCCTCACGGCCGATCTCGACGTCAGCTGCGGCGCCAATCTCCAAGGGGCGCGGCGCTTCCAGCGGGGGCGTACCCTGATCGAGTACATGAATGCCCGCCACCAGGGTCATGCGCATCGGCTCGTGGAAGTGCCCGGCGTCGGCCATTCGAGCCGAGGCATGTATACCTCACTCGACGGCCGCCGCGCGCTCTTTCCGTAGCGCCCGCCGTGCGTCGTCAGCGCGACGGGGGCCGCTGCCTCGCTCTCGTGGTCGCTACGCTGGCCGCCACGGTGGCGGCCACGGTCGCGATGCTGGTTGCCCGCAGCGCGTCCACCATCGTCGCCTCGGCGGTGGCGAACGGCGCGAGCAAGGCGACTGAGATGGCGCCGCCCACGGGACAGCGCGGGTCCGGATCAGGGTGCAGCGGGAGCAGCTCCGGATCGTCGTAGATCGCGTGATACACATCGCCCAGCGAGATCGCATCGGCCGGGCGTGCCAAAACGGTGCCACCGGTGCGGCCGCGGCTGGTTTCGGACAGGCCGGCACGCGCGAGCGCGGCGAGGATCCGCCGCACGCGCACGGGATGGGTCCCGACGCTGCGCGCCATGCGCTCGGCGCTGAGTCCTCGGCCGTGCGGTGAACTCACCAGGACGAGCAGGTGAATGGCGGTGGCAAAGCGGGTATCCATGACGTGAGAAAGATAACTGCAAGAGTTATGATTTCACGTCGCCAGATAGCGGTGTCGGCGTCACCGCGGCTACAGGATCGACGGCAGGATCGCGACGAACCGCTGCATTTCCTCGGGGGTGCCGATACTGACGCGGGCCCAGTCGGTGTACGGCGGGAAGGCGCGGCCAATACGGAATCCCTTGGCCAGCGCCGCTGCTTGCACCGTCTCGACCGGCTGCCCCGCGTGGAAGAACACGAAGTTGGTTTGTGAATCGGTCACTTTCCGACCCATCGTCTTCAACGCCGCGATCAACAGCGCACGGCCTTCGCGATTCTTCTGTTTGATGAATGTCTGATACTCGTCGTCTTGCAGCGACGCATTGGCGGCGTGCAAGCCGAAGACGTTGGGGTCCCCGGTCACGTACGCCGAGAGCTTGGCGAGAATGTCCGGTCGCGCCACGGCAAAGCCCACGCGAAGGCCGGCGAGTCCGTGGATCTTGCTCGCCGTGCGGGAGACGATGATGGGTTCACCGGCGAGCACCAGATCGACCATGGAGCGGTAATTCGGCGCGTCGACGAAGTCGTAATACGCTTCGTCCACGATGACCGTGGTGCGCTTGGCATTCGTCTTCACGAAGTCGCGCAGGGCTTGGTCGTCGTTGAGCGTTGCCGTGGGATTGTTGGGATTGCACACGAACACCAGCTTGGTATCGTTGCCGATCTTGGCATCCATCGCGTACAGATCGTGATCGAAGCGATCGTCGAGCGGCACCTTGTGCACGGCGGCGTTGAGCGTGGTGCCGTAGCGTGGCAGGTCTTCGAACGTGGGCCACGGGGCGACGATCTTTCCGCCATTCTGCCCGTAGGCCAGCGCGAGGGTCGCCAAGACTTCACTCGAGCCTTGCGTCACCAGCACATGATCGACTGGGACACCGACGTGTTTGGCAAACGTGGCGCGCAGTTCGGCCCGGATTGGCGGATCGTACCACGTGTGCTGCGTCCACGACGCCATCAGCCCGTCTTTGGCCTTGGGCGACATGCCGAACGGATTCTCGTTGTAGCACAGCCGGATCGGTCCGGCTGCACGACGTAGGGTCGTGACGTCGCGTTCGAGTTGATTCAGCAGTTCGCCATAGGATACGCCGCCGAGGATACGCGTGGCCTCCATGGCCGGCAGCAGTCCGGGCAACGCCATGCCGCCGGCGACGCCGATCCCGGTGTTGACGAGCCATTGACGACGCGAGACGGATTCGGACATGCGAACCTCGGTAAGTGGAGAGGTGACCCTTTGGTAATCTGCGCCATAAACTAGCGCACCGGCGGTCTTCAACGCGCGTTCCGGTTACGTGAAGACGCGGAACCACCACGCGAAGAGCTGTCGTGCTCGCGAGGTAAACGCCCGTTTGCGCCAGGCGTCGGCCGCCCGCCGGAAGACTTCGGCCTGCGTGGGATACGGATGAATTGCCTTGCCGACGCCAGCAAGCCCAACGCCGTTGGTGATGGCGACGGTCATCTCGCCGATCATCTCGCCGGCATGGGTGGCCACCAGCGTGGCCCCCACGATGCGGTCGGTGCCGGCCGCCAGGTGGACCTTCAGGAACCCGTGCGGTTCGTCGTCGAGACGCGCCCGGTCGTTGTCCTCCAGGCTCACCTGAATCGTGTCGATGCGAACGCCCTGCGCGGAGGCGTCCTCAACGGTGATGCCGACGTGCGCGACCTCGGGGTCGGTGTACGTCACGCGCGGCACCACCAATGTGCCGGTGCGCCCGCCGCCGATCCCGAAGAACAGCGCGTTCGCAACCGCGAGTCGTGCCTGCGCGTCGGCCACGTGCGTGAACGGCAACGGCGATGACACGTCACCGATGGCGTACACCCGCGGATTCGATGTGCGCAGGCGTTCATTGACGCCGACCCCATTCGGCGTGAAGCGCACACCGGCCACCTCGAGGCCAAGCCCGTCGACGTTGGGCGTGCGCCCGGTAGCGACGAGTAGGCGGTCGGCCTGCAGTGCGGTCGTACGCGGTGCCGCTGGACCGTCGCCCGAGAGCTGCACGGTGAATTGCTGCCCGTCGTGCGATACGCGTTCAACGGTGGCCTGATTAATGATCTGCACACCGTCGGCCTCAAGTGCGGCTGACACCACGGCGGCGGCATCGACATCGTCGCGCGGGAGAACATGCGCACCGGCATGCACGAGCGTCACCACGCTGCCGAAGCGCGCAAACGACTGGGCGAGCTCGGTGCCGATGGGTCCTCCGCCAATCACGAGCAATCGGGCGGGACGCTCGGTGAGCGAGAAGATCGACTCGTTGGTGTCGTACGGCGTGTCAGCGAGACCGGGGATCGGTGGCCGCGCTGCCCGCGCGCCGGTCGCGATGATCGCCCTCCGGAATCGTAGCACCGTGTCGTTCACGGAGATCGCATCGGGGCCGCTGAATGTGGCCTGCCCCAAGAAGACATCAATGCCGAGCGACCGGAAGCGCTCGACGCCGTCGACGGGACTGATGTCGGCGCGCAGGCGACGGAGCCGCGCCATGACGGTGCCGAAGTCGCCGTCGGATGTGACGCGCGGTCCGCCAAACCGCTCGGCGGCGGTGCGGGCCTCCCGCCACGCACGGGCTGCCCGAATCACGGCCTTCGACGGGACGCAGCCGAAGTTGAGGCAATCGCCGCCGAACATGTGGCGCTCGACCAGCGCGACGCGTGCCCCGAGCCCTGCCGCGATCGCTGCGCTCACGAGGCCAGCCGTGCCGGCACCGATCACCACGAGGTGATAGCGATCCTTGGGCACCGGCGCTATCCAACCCTTCGGCGCGACCGTGCGCATCAACTGCGCGTTGGCGTCGTCGAACGGGAGCAGCGGAATGCGCGAGGGCCAGTCTGGCGGCGGGGAATCAGGCAAAGGCATCAGGCAAGGACATCAGGCGGAGGCGAAGGAAAGCCGCACGTTTCCGGCGTCAACGAATCGACGCAGGATCGTCGACGCCGAACACGATAGCCGATTGATCGGAGGACAGGCGCCGTGTACGCGCCAGCCGATCCCACCACGAGAAGAGTGAGCTGAAGTTCGTATGCTGCTCGGCCACCACCACGGAATGATGCACCTTGTGCAGGTGAGGCGTCACGATCACGACCCGCAGCACACGGTCCAGCGCGTCGGGCAGGCCGATATTGGCGTGCTGAAACTGCACCACGGCGAACAGTGCGATTTCATACAGAGCGAACTGCTCCACGCTGCAGCCGATCAGGGACAGCACGGGTACGCGGGCGATCGACGACAGCACGATCTCGCCCATGTGGAATCGATTCGCGGTCGTGGCATCCATTTGGCGATCGCTGTGATGCAGGCGATGGAAGCGCCACAATCCTGGCACCGTGTGATTGAGGCGATGCCACGTGTAGGTCCAGACATCGAGCAATAGGATCGCCGCCATCCAGCTCAGCCATTCGGGGAGCGCGCTCCAGTGTATCAGGCCGACGGCCTGCTCTCGGCTCCACGCCATCGCGGCGATCCACACACCGAGGAATCCGAACCGGACCATCACGCCGTTCAGCAACCCGAGGGCGACGTTGCGGGCGCCGTGCCAAAGGCGATCGCGTGTGGCATGCGGCCCGCGTCCGAACAGCGGGAAGAAGGGGTGCACGGTTTCCCAGAGCACCAGCAGCGCCAGCACCGCGAGGGCGGCCGGCAGCCGGATGGCGTTGACCGTGTTGGCGGGTATCACGAGCAGGACAGGCGGCCGCGTGGGGCAGGGATGTAGCGCATCGGGTGTTCCGGTTGACGACCATGTGAACGTAGCCTCGCGAACCGCGGGGCGGTAAGTTGACCAACCGTTTGCCACATCCTGCCCGAGGTTGCCGCATGCTCCGTGTCACCCGTCGCCTGTCCAGGCTCGCCGCGGCCGTCCTGCTCGCGGGACCCGCCGCCCTCGCCGCCCAGGATACCGACTCCACCGCCCTCCTGCTCGCGCAGCTCATTCGCGCCAACAGCAGTAATCCGCCGGGACATACGCAGCAGATCGCGGACATCCTCGGACCGCTCTTTCGCGCGCGCGGTTTCCAGGTGGACGTGATTCCGACGCCGGACTCCGCCAAGGTGCATTTCTTTGCGCGCCTCAAGGGCAACGGGTCGAAGAAGCCCCTGCTGCTGGCCGCGCACGCCGATGTCGTGGGCGTAGAGCGTGAGAAGTGGACGGTCGACCCGTTCGGCGGGGTGATCAAGGACGGGGCCGTGTACGGACGCGGCGCCATCGACTTCAAGGGCGGCATTGCGGTGTTCGCGCGCGCCGCGATGTTGCTGGCCGACCGGAAAGTGGCGCTCGATCGCGACATCATCTTCTTGGCCGAGGCCGACGAAGAAGGGGCGCCGATGAACACCACCTGGCTCTCGCGTCAGCACTGGGACAAGATGGACGCCGAGTTCGCGCTGAACGAAGGCGGATGGATCATCAAGCGCGACGATGGTCGCGTGCAGTACGTGAGCATCTCGACGTCGGACAAGCGCGTAATGAGTGTGACGCTGACGGCGAAGGGCACGAGTACGCACGCGTCGATGCCGCTCCCCGACAATGCGCTGGTGACGGTGGGCCGTGCGCTGGCCAAGCTCGGGAGCTACGAGACGCCGCTCGAGTTCACCCCCGACTCGCGCAAATATTTCACCACGCTGGCGAAGACAAGCACCGGTGAGACGGCGCGGCTCTATACGCAACTGATGAACGGTACGCCGCAGCAGGTGAGTGCCGCCGACCTGGCGCTCTCGCGCGATCCGCTCATCCACTCGCTGATGCGCAACACGATCGCGCCGGTGATCGTAGCCGGCGGATTCCGTAGCAACGTCATCCCCGGTTCCGCCGAGGTCACGCTCAACGTACGCCTCATTCCGGGGAGCGATCCGGCGGTGCTCATCAGCACGCTGGAGAAGCTGTTCAACGACCCGCTGCTCACGGTGAAGATGTCGACCGCGTTGGCGCCGCCCTCGCCGGCGTCTCCCGATACGTCATTCCTGTACCGAGCGCTCGCGGCCGAATCGAAGGTGCAATGGCCGGAGGCCGAGGTCACGCCGTACCTGTTCCAGGCGGGTACCGACGCCGCCGCTTGGCGCAATCGCGGCATTCCCGTGTTCGGGATTTACCCGTATCCCATCAGCACCGATGAGCTGCGCCGGATGCATGGCAACGATGAGCGGGTCAGTGTCGAGTCGTTACGGCAGGGCACCGAGATGTTATTCCGCACTTTGAAGCGGGTGGCGGGGGCGAGTTCGGCGCGCTGACGGGCGACTTTTTGTCGCCGTCGTCGCGCATCCGATGCTCCGTGGGTGCGCGGCGGCCGGCCGTTTGTCGAAGAGTTTTTCTATTGACAGCGCGTCCGGCGCGCCGTACGCTCTTTCCATCGCTCGGGACGAAGTGCCTTCGCAAAGAAGGGGCGTGTACGAGTTGACTCCTGCCGCGTGCCGGTCACGCACCGGGGAGTGATGCGCGTGTTTCGCAGCGTCCTCCCCTTCCCATCGCACTACTCGGGTGTGTCAACATCCGTGCACCGTCGTGGCATGTTCAACGGGATCGTCCGCCGCTCGGCGTCCGAGTCCGTCGACTGTCGCAGGTCGGCCACACTGGGTGGCCGTTGAGTGATCCAGCTTTCTCAGGGACTCACGAGATGCGTATGTTCGGACCCGTCGCAACGGATTGTGGCAAGCGAATCTGCTCACCACACCATCCCGTTTACCGCCGCCAACTGGCGGCTGCATGCACACGATTTGCCCTCGTTATCGGGCTGTCCGGCCTTTCCGTACTCGCGGCCCCGCGTGCCGGGGCTCAATCGGCCGGCGGGACCATAACCGGCCGCGTGACCGATGCCGCCACCGGCAACCCGGTGTCGCAGGTCCGCGTGCTCGTCGCTGGCACGCAGAACGGGGCACTCACCGCCGAGAACGGACGCTATACCCTCCGCGTCACGACGAACGGCACGCTTACGTTGGATGTGAACCGTATTGGCTACGAAGCGAAGAAGGTCACGGCGACGCTGACGGGCGCTGCGGCCCCTGTCGTGGTGGATGTCGCGATCACGCAGGCGGCATTTTCGCTGTCCGCCGTCGTGACGACCGTGACTGGTCAGCAGCGTAAAGTGGAGCTCGCGAATGCCGTGGCGCAGATCAACGTCGCCGACAAGATCGCCGAGCTTCCCGTGTCCAACATGGGGGCCTTGCTCCAAGGGCGCACCTCCAGCGTGCAGGTGCTGCAAAACGGCGGTGCCGGTACCGGTTCGCGCATTCGTATCCGGGGACAGAACTCCTTTTCGCTTTCGAACGATCCCATTGTCGTGATCGACGGCGTCCGGGCGAACTCGGCGATCAATAACAGTCTGAGCACCGGTGGCCCGGGGCCGTCACGTCTCGACGATATCAACCCGGCCGAAATCGAGACGATCGAAATCGTGAAGGGACCGTCGGCCGCCACGCTCTACGGAACGGAAGCGGCGAACGGCGTGGTCGTCATCACGACCAAGCGCGGCAAGTCAGGGAAGACGGTGTACAACTTCAGCGCCGAGAATGGTCGGATCAACAATATCTCGACGTTCCCCGACCTCTGGTCGCTGTGGGGTCGCACGGCCGCCGCACCGACCCGGTCGCTCCCATGCTTCCTCACGGCCGTGTCGCTCGGCACCTGCACGAATATCGATTCGTTGTCGCGT
Source organism: uncultured Gemmatimonadota bacterium (assembly GCA_903894655.1). Lineage (GTDB taxonomy): Bacteria > Gemmatimonadota > Gemmatimonadetes > Gemmatimonadales > Gemmatimonadaceae > Gemmatimonas. The sequence goes on along the minus strand of CAITQY010000118.1, from coordinate 186 downwards.
GGCAATATCATGAACGTGCCGGACCTGACGCCCATCGGCGATGGCAGCCGCCGTCAGTACAACCTGCAGGCAACCGGCGGTAACGACCGCGTGCAATTCTTCCTCTCCGGCCAGACCGAAGAGGAGACCGGCATTTACAAGATGCCCGACTATGAGGTGCGTCGCCTGACGCAGCGCCGCGGCGTC
>CAITQY010000117.1 GCA_903894655.1 uncultured Gemmatimonadota bacterium | reverse complement strand
GCACTTCACCAGCGAGTCGGCCACCGCGTTGAGCAGACGCTCCTTGTTGGCGTAAGTCCACACGCGCCCCGCTTCGCGGAAGCGCTCGCTCTCATTGCCGTACTCGTACGCGCGCGGGAACTGCTGCGCCGATCCGTCCAGCGACGACTCGGCGTACCCGTAGTGATGCTCGATCATCGTCACGCCGGCGCAGGCGGCGCGCACGGCCTGCGTGACCGCGGTGTTGGCCGGCTGCAGGTGGAACGACGTGATCATGCCGACCTCCTTGGCCGCCTTCGCGATCGCGGTCACGAGCTCCAGCGACCACCCCAACGGGTCCATGGAAATCACGCGGTTGCCGTTGGCGGCCATCGCCTTCACCACCTGCGGCGCCATGGCGGGATCATCGAGCTGCCGCCCTTTGAACGTGGTGCCGGCGCCGTAGCTCACCAGTGGAAACATGCGCGGCGCGATCATCTCGTTGGCGGCGCTGCGCTTGGCTTCACGCATGCCATCCTCGTAGCCGCGATCGGCGGCGTTCACCATGGTGGTGACACCCATCGCCAGCTTGAGGTAGTACACGTACTCGATTTCCTGCGGCAGCGTGCGGATGTGCGTATGCAAATCGATCATCCCCGGCATCACGTACTTGCCGTTGGCCTCGATGATCCGGTCCCCGGTCATGCGGGGACGCGCACCGGCACGCTCGGCCGTCACGGGATCGAAGGCCACCATCTCGGTGATCATGTTCCCTTCGATCTTGATGTCATACGGGCCGGCCGGCGGACCGCCGTGGCCGGGGATGACCATCGCGTTGCGGATCACCAGCGACGCATACGGGCCGGCGCCCAGGTCGCCGTAGCTCTTTGTCACGACCGGTGGAGCCGGAGCGGGCGCCGGTGCCGGGGCACGGCGCTGGGCAGCGGCGGGGGCAGCCGCGAGGGCCGCCGCGAGTGACGCGACAGCCAGAGGGAGCAGCGACGAACGACGCATGGACAGGGGGCAGAAGCGGGAGCGAGCGCGCGGCGCGGCGACAGGAAGCCGCCCCACACGAAGCGGACGCCCAGACGTTACGGTGCGGGACTCAACGGGGGAAGCGCGCCCGCACGCAATGAACGCCCTTCCGCCCGGGCCCCCCGATCAGAACCGGTCGGCGCTGGCGTTCTCCCACGCACGGGACATGCCGGTGTTCGCCGGATCGGTGAACAGCTGACCGGGCGTAAGCTGCGGATGGATCTCGGCGTAGCTGCGGATCTCCATGGCGCTCACCCGCTTCATGATGAACCACGGCTTGAGATCCTGTGGCCGCTGCAGACCGGCCGCGCCGAGCACCTCGAAGAAGCTCTTCACCGTTTCGCGATGGTAGCGCGCCACCCGGTGCGACTTGTCCCCCACGTGCAGGCCGCCCACCAGCGCGGGATCCTGCGTGGCCACACCGGTGGGACACTGGTTGCTGTTGCAGCGCAGCGCCTGAATGCAGCCGATGGCGAACATCATGGCGCGGGCCGCGTTACACATGTCGGCGCCCAGCGCGATCTTGGTAGCCATCGAGAAGCCGGTGTTGACCTTGCCCGACGCGATCACCCGGATGCGGTCGCGCAGCTCGGTGGCCACCAGAGCGTTGTGCACGAACGACAATCCTTCGTTGAGTG
>CAITQY010000116.1 GCA_903894655.1 uncultured Gemmatimonadota bacterium | reverse complement strand
CGCGTACGCTTATTCGTATGCCACCCTCGGTGAGATCGTGGCCTGGATTGTCGGCTGGGCCCTCATCCTTGAATACGCGGTCGGGAATGTCGCCGTCGCCATCGGATGGTCCGGGTACTTCACATCGCTCTTGTCGGGATTCGGGGTCGATCTTCCTGGATGGCTCACGCACGGCTACTGGAACGTGAAGGCCAGCGGCGACCCCGCCATTCGTGGGCTGATGGACTCGGCGCCGCACATCGCCGGTATCCCCGTGCTCGTGAACCTTCCGGCCTTCGGCATCGTGATCGCGATCACTCTATTGCTGCTCAAGGGCGTGAAGGAAAGCACGCGCGCCAACAACATCATGGTGGTGATCAAGCTGCTCGTGCTGGCGCTGTTTGTCATCGTTGGTGGGATGCACATCGATCCCGCGAATTACAAGCCGTTCGCCCCGAACGGATTCCGCGGCATTCATCAAGGCGCCGCCATCGTCTTCTTCGCCTATATCGGCTTCGATGCGATCTCCACAGCCGCCGAAGAAACCAAGAATCCGCAGCGCAATCTGCCCATCGGCATTCTCGGAGGATTGGCCGTCTGCACGCTGATCTACGTGATTGTCGGGTTCGTCGCGACGGGGCTGGTCCCGTATGAACAGCTGCGCAGCAGTGATCCGTTGGCCAAGGCGCTCTCGGTCGCCGGGCTCACCACCGCCAGCTGGATCGTCGCCGCCGGTGCCGTGGTGTCGATGTCTGCGGTGTTGCTGGTGTTCCAGTACGGGCAGCCGCGCATCTTCTACGCCATGGCGCGCGACGGCCTACTTCCCAAGTTTGCGGCGAAGCTGCATCCGAAAACGCGCACGCCTCACGTCACCACGATCATCACCGGCGTCGCCGTGGCACTGGGTTCGCTCCTCGCTGACGATGCCGCCACCTACGACCTCACCAACATCGGAACGCTCGCCGCCTTTTCCGTGGTGTGTATCGGAGTGCTGGTCCTGCGTATCCGAGAACCCGAGCGCCATCGTCCGTTCCGCGTCCCCTTTGTCTGGTTCGTGACACTGGGTGGGGCAGGCGCCTGCGTCTTCGTCATGCGAGGATTGCCGTCGAGCGCGTGGAAGGCCTTCGCCATCTGGATGGCCATCGGCCTCGCGCTCTATTTCGTCTATGGGTACAAGCACTCGGTGCTGCGTCGCGGGAACGCACCGGTTTCTCCAGAGTAAGTCACCAGCCTCACCACGTCTCCTCAAACCAGCATTATGGCTCATCAGTCATCCAGCGCGTCGTCGTCGGCGCCGAGCAAGGGATTCCTCGGGATCGGATTCTCGCAGTGGATCGTCATCTCGATGATCGTCGGCATCTTGATCGGCTGGCTCGCGCCCGATTTCGCGCCGAACCTCAAGCCCTTCGCGAACATCTTCCTGCGCATGATCAAGTCGTTGATCGTGCCGCTCCTGTTCAGCACACTCGTCGTCGGGATCGCGGGACACGGCGATGACATGAAGAAGGTCGGTAAGCTCGCGCTGCGCTCGATCATCTACTTCGAAGTGGTGACCACCGCCGCGTTGGCGATCGGTCTGATTGCCGTGAACTTCGTGAAGCCCGGCCTCGGTCTCTCGATCGCGCCGGCGGCCGGTACCACGGAGGAGTTCCAGCAGCTCGCGGCGAAGACGCCGACGTTCGCATCGGTGCTCGAGCACACGGTGCCGCAGAGCTTCTTCGAAGCCGCGGCGCAGAATGAAGTACTGCAGATCGTCTTCTTTGCGATCATCTTTGCCGTCGCACTTGCGCGGGTGGAGGGACCGTCGAAGAAACTCATGATCGATGGATTGCAGTCCCTCGCCGACGTCATGTTCAAGTTTGTCGGGATCGTGATGGCGTACGCCCCGATCGGCATCGGCGCCGCCATCGGCGTCACCGTCGGTAAGAGCGGACTTGGTGTGTTGCTCAGTCTCGGCAAGCTGGTCGGAACGCTTTACGTCTCGCTCATCGTGTTCGTGCTGCTCGTGCTGGTGCCCGTCGCGCTGATCGCGCGGATCCCGATCATGCGCTTCTGGCGCACGGTGAAGGAACCGTGGCTTATCGCCTTCTCCACGGCCTCCAGCGAGGCCGCGTTCCCGCAGGCGATGCAGGCGATGGAGAAGTTCGGCGTGCCGCGCCGCATCGTGTCCTTCGTGCTGCCCACCGGCTATTCGTTCAACCTTGATGGCAGCACGCTCTATCTCGCCATCGCCTCGGTGTTCGTGGCGCAGGCCGCCGGTATCGACATGCCGATCGGCACGCAGCTGCTGATGATGCTGACGCTCATGCTCACGTCGAAGGGTGTGGCCGCCGTCCCGCGCGCTTCGCTGGTGATCCTGTCGGGTGCCCTCGCGCAGTTCAATCTGCCCCTCGAAGGCATCGCCCTCATCCTTGGCGTTGACGCCATCATGGATATGGCCCGCACGTCGGTCAATCTGCTCGGCAACTGCCTCGCCACGGCTGTCATGGCGCGTTGGGAAGGCGAGCTGAACATCCCCGCTGAGGACGCCGTACCGGCCTGAGCCTAGATCGATATGGGGATCATCCAAGCCAGCATTCCGCTGTTCTTCATCCTCATCGCGGCCGAGTTGCTCTTCACGCGACTCGGCCGTCGGTCGTTCTATCGTCTGAATGATTCCATCAGCGATCTCTCGGCCGGCACGATCAGCCAAATCGCTGGCATTTTCACGAAGTTACTGCTCATTGGAATTTTTGCGTGGTTGTACGAACACGCGCGCATTCAGCGTTGGCTCGCTATTCCTGCATGGCCCGATGGGGTAATGCTGCATGCGTACCCTACCGCCGCGATGGTCGACTGGACGGCGGTGGCCGGTTGGACGAGCGCGTTTGTCGTCATCGACCTGGCGTACTACGGGTTTCACCGTGTTTCGCACGAAGTGAACCTGTTCTGGGCTGGCCACGTCGTGCACCACTCGAGCGAGGAGTACAACCTCGCCGTGGCGCTACGCCAGAGTGCTGTCGGTGGACTCATCTCGTGGGTCTTCTACGCGCCGCTCGCCCTGCTCGGGATGTCGTGGGAGCAGTTCGCGGTCTGTTACGCGCTCAATCTCGTATATCAGTTCTGGATCCATACGCGCGCCATTTCACGACTGCCGGCGTGGGCTGAAGCTGTGCTCAATACGCCTTCGCACCATCGCGTGCATCACGGTGTGAATCCGGAGTATCAGGACCGCAACTACGCGGGTGTATTCATCGTGTGGGATCGGTGGTTCGGGACGTTCACCGAGGAGCAGGCCGAGCCGGTGTACGGACTCACGACCCCGCTACGGAGTTGGAATCCGCTCTGGGCGCAGTTGCACCAATACGTCGTGATCGCCCGCAACGTGCGTCTCGCCGCCACTTGGCATGATCGCTGGCGCAGCGTATTCGGCTCGCCCGGTTGGCGCTCGGTGGCTGATGGTGGCGCCGTCGTGATTCCTCCGGTCACACCGCACACGGTGATCAAGTTCGACACGGTCGTGCCGCGACTCCTCTCTCGGTACGCGCTCGTGCATTTCGTGCTCACGATTCCGCCGGCGCTGTGGCTCCTCTCGGCGGCGGATCGGTTGCCCGCCGTGCCACTCGGGGCAGCGGCGTTCTATGTCGCGCTCTCACTCACGAACGTGGGCGGCGTGCTCGAAGGACGGCGGTGGGCTTTCGCGGCGGAGCAGGCGCGGCTCGGAGCGCTCGGCGCGGCGTCGATCGCGTGGCTCCTACGCAACGAGGCGCCGCTCTGGATCGGCGGCGCCTCGCTCTGCTGCTGCGTGGTGAGTTTCCTCGTGTTGTGGAGCCATCGCTCTGCCTTCACGCTGTCCAGCGACGAGCGCATGGACACCGTGCACCGGGAACTGGCGGGGCGTTAGACCTCGACGCCGAGCAGGCGACGCGCGCGACGCACCGCCCCGCGCGCGGCGTCGACTTCCTCCGCGCGCACGGTGGCACCCGGTACCGCGCTCTTCAAGCGCTGCTCGAGGCGCTTCCGCACCAGCGATCCCTTCGACAGCAGACCCCCCGCGAATGCCACGGGAATCGCCGCACGCTCGTCCATGAAGCAACGACGGGCCAACGTGCGAATGTGCAGCGAGAGCTCTTCGACACAGAAGCTGATCAGCGCGTTCGCACGAAGATCGCCCGTGGACGCCACCTTCGCGACCACCGGAGCCAGGGTGGCGTATTGCCCCGGCGTAGCGTCCGCAGCCCACGGGATCAGCTCGTCGAGCGACTCGAGTTCGAGTGCCGTCAGAATCGCCCCGGTGAGGGCCGTGTCCGGCTCACGGCCATCGTTCGCCGCCGTGATCACGCTCAGCGCCCGGCGACCCAGCCACGCGCCACTGCCTTCGTCGCCGATGTTCGGACCCCATCCACCACAACGCTCCAGACGCCCGTCGGGGGCGCGGGAGTAGGCCACCGATCCCGTTCCCGAGATCAGCAGCACGCCGGCGGAATCGCCGAACGCATCATCCATCGCGATCGTGGCGTCGGCTTGGACCGACACGTCGTCGGCGACACGCCGTGACGCCAGCGCCGACCAGAGCGCCTGCGCGGCACGTTCCTGTCCGGCGCCCGCGACACCGACCACACACACCGCCGGTCGCGTCTCCGCGCGATCGACCGATGTCAACGCATCGGCGATCAGCGCTTTAATGATATCGGCGGCGACGCCTTCATGGCCCGGCGTCAGCGCCGTGGCGGCGCCTTCCACGCGCGCGAGCACATGACCGGCCGCATCGGCCAGGATAACACGGGTGCGGCTACCGCCGCCGTCTACACCGACGACCAGTGGCGTCGGGTCGAGAGGTCCGGCACTCATCAACGATTCCCCTGAATAGCGCGCGGCGCTGCGGGCGCCGGGTGTGTGAAAGAAGACAAGGCGCCCGTCACGACGGTGATGGACAGACCGATCAGCACGTACCACGGCCACGCAATCGACGCCACGCCGTGCAACGTGGGCTCCATCGACGGGTAGGCGGCTACGATCTGTTTCGCGAATACAATAAAGGCCATACAGCTGATGCCGACGCTCATGCCGAGGATCGCATCCCGTTGAATGGCGCGCGACCAGAAGAGACCGAGGAAGAATCCGCCGAGCAGACCTCCCTGCGTAAACGAGGCGATTGACAGGGCGATCACCACCACTGGGGTGCCCTGCTCCTTGAACATGAGGGCACCCGCGGTCAGGGCGATGCCCCACGCCAAGGCGAACAGTTTACTCACGCGAAGTGTCCGTGGATCGTCCGCCGACCGGCCGGTGAACGGCAGATAGATGTCGTACGTGGACGACGCCGCCAATGCGTTGATGGCGCCAGAATGCGTGCTCATCGTCGCCGCGATGATTGCCGCGACGATCAGGCCGATCAGGCCATGCGGCATCCGCTCGATGATGAACGTCGGGAAGATTTGATCCGCCGTCGCGAAGGTTTGTCCGCCGTACACGACCCACAGCCCGAGGCCCACCATCAGGAACAGCGTCATCTGCGCAAATACCGCGAATCCACTGCCGATGATCGCCACCTGCGCCTGCTTCAGTGATCGGCTCGATAGCAATCGCTGCACGATGATCTGATCGGTGCCGTGCGACGCCATCGCGAGGAACGCGCCGCCGATGATGCCGGCGAACATCGTGTGAGGACGGTCGAAGCCGGTGTACCAGTCGATCCCCTGCAGCTTGCCCGCCGCTCCCGCTTGCGCGAGGATCGTCGTCCATCCACCGTCGACGGCCTGTCCGATCAGCACGATCGCCGAGATACCGCCCATCAGGTAGATGCTCGCCTGCAAGAGCTCGGTCCATACCACCGCCTTCATACCGCCGCGGTAGGTATAAATCACGGTTAGCACGCCGAGCACGATGATCGCGGCGGGCATCGTGTATTCCTTGGGCATGACGGGGCCGATGATCAGCGCCACCGGAATCGCCGTGGCGAAGACTCGCACGGCATCAGCCATGGCTCTCGTGATCATGAACACGATCGACGTGAAGCGCCTCGTTCCCAGGCCGAACCGCGTCTCCAACAATGCGTACGCCGTGACCAGATTGCCGGCGAAGTAGCGCGGCAGGAGCGTGTATGCCACCACGATACGACCCACGATGTACCCGGCGACGACTTCCAAAAAGCCGAGGTTTCCCGTGTACGCCAGTCCCGGGATGCTGATGAACGTGAGGGCGGATGTCTCACTCGCTACAATCGAGAAGAGCACCGCCCACCACGGAATCGCCCGATCCGCGACAAAGTAGTCACTCGTCGATCGCTGTGACCGACCAATCCACATCCCAAGGGCGGTGGTGCCGCCGAGATACAGCAACAGCACGAGCAGATCGAGAAGATTGAAGCGGCCCGTCACGAGGTCACACCGGCATTACGCGATGACATACGCCTCCATGGCGAAATACTCGGCGAGGCCGAGCTGGTCCAACTGGGCCGACGTGGCCTTGTTGCGCTGCTCGACGCGTTGCCAGAATTCGCGGGCGTCCTGCCCCGGAAACGGCGCCGAGTCCTTCTGCGACTGATGCTTGAAGATCGCCTGAATCTTGAGCGTCAACTCTTCCTGCGACATTGGCACCAACACGGTCGCCTCCGTCACCGGCCACTCCTGCCACGCGCCGCGGTACAGCCACACCTGTGGAGCCGGCGGCGCGTTCGGGACACCGTACACCTCCAGCAGCGCGCGATCGATCGCTTCCTTGCACATGCGGTGCGTCCCATGAGGATCGGACAAGTCGCCGGCCACGAAGATGATCTCGGGCTGCAAGGCGCGCAGCAGGTCGGCCACGATCGCCACATCGGCCGGACCGATCGGATCCTTCCGCACCTTGCCCGTCTGGTAGAAGGGCAGGTTGAGGAAACGCGCATGTTCGCGCGTCAGCCCCATTACTTCGAGACCGCTCACCGCTTCCGACTCGCGGATGATCCGCTTGATGTCCTGTACTTCGGCGATATCCACCTGACCGGCATGCTTCGCCTCGAGGAACTGATGCACCGTGTCGGCCAGCGTGCGGACGGCGGTCCCCTCGCCAATCCGCTCCTGGTCGAGTCGCACCAGAAAATCCATGTAGCGCCGGACATCGTGATCGAACACCGCGATGTTGCCGCTCGTCATGTAGGCGACCGTGACGTCGTTCTCGTTCTCCACGAACTTGCGGAGAATGCCACCCATCGAAATCACATCGTCGTCCGGGTGCGGGGAGAAGCACAGGGTCTTCATGCGCCGCGGTAGCTTGCTCTTCCCGCGGATCTTCGCGCCGAGCACGTTGAACACCAGGCCGTTCACCGCCCCGGGTGAGCCGTGCCGCGCCACCAGCGACGACATCGAATGCTCGTCGTAGTCGTGCTGCGTCAGCTTGAGGATCGCCTTTTGGCATCGCCCCGCCAGCCACGTCACCGCGCGTACAGCGAGCGCATCGTCCCATCGGACGTCATCGATGAGCCACGGGGTGGCCACCCGCGTAAGATCCGTCGCGGCGGCCTCGTCTACGTAGAACGTGGTATTCGGATGACGCTGGAGGAACGTCGCGGCCACTGCGCGATCGATATCACCCTCCACCGATCGGCGCACGATGCCAGACTTGTGTTCGCCCGTCGCCAGAATCGCGATCTCACGCGCCTGCAAGATCGTCGCGATGCCCATCGTGATCGCTTCGCGTGGCACGTTGTCTTCGCCGAAGAAATCCGCGGCCGCATCACGGCGCGTCACCGAATCGAGATGCACCACACGCGTCCGGCTCTGCTCGCCGGAGCCCGGCTCATTGAAGCCGATGTGTCCCGTTTTGCCGATGCCGAGCAGCTGGAAATCCACGCCGCCCGCCGCCAGAATTGCCGCTTCGTATTGTGCGCAGGCGTCGTCGATCGCCGACCGATCCAGCGCGCCGTCGGGGATATGCACGTTGGCTGGATCGATGTCGACGTGAGAGAACAGATTCTCCCACATGAATCGGTGATACGAGTGAATGCTGCCCGGCGCCATCGGATAGTACTCGTCCAAATTGAACGAGATCACGTGCCCGAAACTCAGCCCTTCCTCGCGGTGCAATCGGATCAATTCCCGATACACACCGATCGGCGTCGAACCGGTCGCCAGCCCCAGTACGATGGACCGGCCTGCCGCCGCGCGCTCGCGCATGAGCGTCGCGATGCGCTCGGCCACCAACCGGGCCATCGCTTCGTGCTCATCGATGATGATGGTCGGTATACGCTCGCGCACCCTGCCGTTGAT
>CAITQY010000115.1 GCA_903894655.1 uncultured Gemmatimonadota bacterium | reverse complement strand
CACGATGTCAGCCGTGAGCGCATCGAGCCGCGCGCGCACGGCATCGGGGATCAACGCCTTGTTGTTCGCGTCGTACACATAGCCCACGCCACGCTCGGCCAGTCCGAACTGCTGAATGCCGCCCTTGAATGTGCCGTCTTGCACGGCCTTCGCGGCTTGGAACACCGACTCGTCGATGCCCTTCACCATCGATGTGAGCACATGACCGGGTGCTTCGCTGAACTGATCGGCGTCGACCCCAATGCCCAGCTTACCCGTGGTGCGTGCGGCCTCGAACACCCCAAGTCCGGTGGAGCCCGAGGCGTGGAAGATCACGTTCACCCCCTGGTTGTACATCGCCAGCGCCATCTCCTTGCCGCGTCCCGGATTGCGAAACGCCTCGGGGGTGACACCAGCGTAGTTCACGATCACTTCGCAGTCGGGACACACGTGCTTCACGCCGGCGCGGTAGCCAGCTTCGAACTTATGAATGAGGCCGATGTCCATGCCGCCCACGAAGCCGATCTTCTTGGATTTGCCCACCAGAGCCGCGAGGGCGCCCACCAGAAACGAGCCCTCTTCCTCGCGGAATTTGAGGGCCACGAGATTGGGGGCCATCGGTAGCGGGTTGCCCACGCTGTCGGTGGCCACGGCGTAGTCGACGTCGGCGAATTTGACGTTTGGATATTCTTTCGCCAGCAGGTTGACGTCGTCGGTAAAAATGAATCCGACGGCCACCACGAGGTCCATCCCCTCGGCGGCCAGCAACCGCAGGCCGGCCTCACGATCGGAGCCTTCGCCCGGCTCGATGTAGCGCACGCGCGCTCCCAGCGCCTCGGCGGCGCGGGCGCCGCCAAGGTAGGCCCCATCGTTGAACGACTTGTCGCCGCGACCGCCGACATCGAAGACGATGCCGATGTCGAGGCCTTCGGAGCTGTCCGCCACCGTCGCCCCGGAGGGATGGACGGTGAGGAGGGGCGACGTGGGCGAGGAGGAGCGCCCCAATGAGGTAAAGGGTCCGGCGCATGGGCAGGAAGGTTGGCCGTGCGGCGCCGCTGCGGGAAGGGGTGAAGGGCAGCGAGCGGTGCGAACCGTCGAGCCGGCGTGTGGCGTTGGTGCCTCACCCTGTGCCTCACCCTGTGGCTGGCGGCGCACACCGGGGCCGCCGCATCGGTGGCCGTGCGAAATGTGCATACCATTGTCCGCCATGTACTTACGCGTGCGTCGCGCCCCGCAGCCGAACGGCTCATTCCGGCACGGAGTATGCTATGTTGACAAAGTTATTCGCTCACGCGTCCTCTTCCCGAGACCGTCACGACATGCAGCTCCTTCCCCCGTGCGCGCGCTCCGTCCCGTCGTCGTCTGGTGCGTTCACGAGATGCGTGGCAGCGCGTGCCCGTGGCGTCTTGCGGTCCATCGCGAGCTGCTCTCGCCGGCTCACGATCCTGCTGCCGTTTGTGGCGCTGGCGTTGTGCCCCGAGGAGGCGAGCGCGCAAATGCCGATTTACGTCCGGAACCTGACGCCTGGAGGGTCGACCGTCTTCCTATCGGTTCTCCCGCAATCTGGTATCAATGCCGTCAGATTTATGATTTTTGACGAATTTCGGTATTCGCCGTCGCGACAGTACCTGTTCTACGGGGGGCATTTGCTGCAAGACGGCCGATCGCTTAGCGACTACAACATTCAGGGGGAATCCTTCATCGACATGGCGGTGATCGATTCGTTGAACGCGCTGTCGTTTTCCGGAGACCTGCCCGGTTCGCGAGGGTTCTCGCCATTCCTCATGCGGAGTGGAACCAGTGGTGCTGGTAACGGGTGGTCGGTGTTCAATTACACGAACGCCGTCGATCTCTCGGCAACCGGGAGCGGTGCGTATACGCTCGATCTGTTCACGCTTGCCTCCCACGATGGACTCGGAGCGATGCCCGACTTCGATGGACGGCAGGCCTACGACTGGACCTTTCTTACCGCGACCGGCGGGATCTCCGGTTTCTCGCCGGATCAGTTTGTGATCAACACCGCACGTTTTGCCAACACCGTGAACGGCTCGTTCTCCGTGGTCCAGCAGGGCAGCAATCTGGCGCTGTCCTACACGCCGGTGCCCGAGCCGTCGACGTTGGTGTTGGTGATGACCGGACTTGCCTTCTGCGGCGTTCACACGATTCGTCGTCGCAGTTAGTACGTCGCTAATCACACCACGCATGCCGTAAACGCAATGCAGGCCCGCCTGACGTAGGCGAGCCTGCATTTTGTTGCCTGCTGAAACAGACGGTGACTTACTTGAGCGCTTTGTACCGGTAGCTCATGATGCCGGCGCCGGTCGCCTTGATCGTCACCGACTTCGTTTCACCCTTCTTGATCGGGCCCGCCGCTTCCGTCGTCGTGGCAACGACCGCGCCGGCCAAGTCCAGAAACTCGGCAGTGATCGAATACTGACCGTCCTTGGCCGCGACCTGTTCGAGCGACAGGATCAACGTCGCCATGTCCTTGCGACGATCAAAGCTGGTCACGTCCACCTTCACCGGCAGCGCTTCGGCATACGTCTGGTACTTCACCAGCGAATCCGTCCACGCCCTGACTTCGATCGGCTTCTTGGCCGTCTGCGCCGCCTTCGCCAAGCCCTGCGCCGCGTAGGCGAAGAGCATCCAGCCGTCGAAGTTGTTCGGGTCGAGGTCGACGAGCTTCCGTGTCGGCTCGAACATGAGCGTGTACTGATCCTTCGCGTAGTGGGCCGCGGCCACATTGCGCTGGGCGTCGCGGTTGAACGGGTTCTTGACCGTCGCCGCTTGGAACAGCTTGAGCGCGTCGTCCGACTTGTTGGCCCGCGTCGCGATCACCCCCGCCGTGGCCAGCGCGATATCGGTGGCCGACGCCTGCGTGAGCAGCGGCGTATACACTGTCGGAATCAGCGCCGTATCCTTCGCGGCCGTGAGCGCATCGGCCCACGACAGCAGCAGATTCGGCGCATCCGGGTTATCCGGCGTAGCGGTCAGCAATGCTTTGAAGCCTTCGGCCGCTTCACGCGCCACCGTCACCTGCTCGGCGCCCGTCTTGGCCTGCGCATCTTCCAGCTGGCTCATGGCCGCGTAGTACATGCTGCTGTTCTTCAGGTCGCGGTACGTCGTGTCGTCGGCCGCGTACTTGACCACATGCTTCCAGTGCATGATTGCGACCGCACGGTTGTTGCGCGCGTTCGCCGTGTTGGCCATCACGTAGTGCGGATACGGATTCGTGGCCGACATCAGCATCGAGCGCTTCGCGAAGTAATCGGCCGAGTCGAGCTTGCCGGCGTTCGACGCGTCGAGCGCGGCTTTGGTCGCGGCCAGCCACACTTCGTTCATACGCATCCCCGTGATCTCGGCCTCGCACGCGGGCACCGCCGCCACGATTGCCTTATACGCCACGTCCATGTTCACGAGGATGTCGTACGGCTCGGCGGGGTTCGTGATGAATCCGAGTTCGCTGCGGGCTGGGGCATCAGCGAGGCCGGGCTCGACGCCCCAGATCGTGAGCGCCTGCACGAGCGTGAAATTGTAGCCGCCCGGATTCTTCGCGAAGCGCTCGGGCTTCGTGTCGAGTTCCTTCACGATGTCACGCAACGCCTTCTTGCGCGCCTCTGGGGTGGGCGCGCTACGGGCACTCTGGAACTTGAGCGACATCAGCGCCAGTTCCTTCGGATTGTTCTGATCGATCGTGCACTGCGGGGCCACGCCACCGCCCGGCTGGGCCGAGAGTGCAGCAGGCGCGAGAGCTACTCCGGACAGCGACACCACGGTCGCGAAGCCGGCGATGAACGTCAAACGCATGACGTCTCCAAAGCGAAAAAGAGCGGGAGAATGGGCCAGCAAGCCGGCCAGGGGTTCTGTTGGGGACCCAGTGTCCTAAGTTGAAACTACTATGACTGACCGGATCCGCACGCGGTTCCTTGTAATTGGCAGTGGAGTCGCAGGTCTCCATGCTGCCTGGCGCGCCTCGGCACATGGACCGGTGACGGTCCTGACCAAGCGCACCCTCTTCGATTCCGCGACGGCGTATGCCCAGGGGGGCATCGCGGCCGCCTTAGGCGCCGGAGACTCGCCCGACCTGCACCGACAGGATACGCTCGCCGCCGGCGCAGCGCTGTGCGACGCCGCGGCGGTGCAGGTCTTGGTGGAGGAAGGACCCGCCCGGGTGCGCGAACTGCAGGCGGCCGGGGCCCGATTCGATCTCGATCCCGACGGTGATTTCAAGCTCGGGAAGGAGGCGGCGCATTCCCGGCACCGGATCGTGCATGCTCACGGCGATCAGACCGGGGCCGAGGTGGCCCGGACCCTGGTGGCCAAGGTGCGCGAGTCGCCCAACATTCAGGTGGTCGAGATGGCGCGGGTGCTCGACCTGCTGCTCCTCGAGGATGAAGACGGGATCCAGTGTGCGGGCGTCCGGGCCAGCATCGCCGGTCGCGCCGTGGAGATTGTGGCCGACGCCACCGTGCTCGCCACCGGCGGCTGCGGTCAGATTTACCGATACACCACCAACCCGCAGGTGGCTACCGGCGACGGATTTGCCATCGCCCATCGGGCCGGTGCCCGGCTGGCCGACATGGAATTCGTCCAGTTCCACCCGACCGCGCTTGATACGCCGGAAAATCCGCTCGCCCTGATTTCCGAAGCCGTGCGCGGCGAGGGCGCCATCCTGCTGAATGGCCGCGGGCAGCGCTTCATGCCCAAGCGCCACCGGTCGGCCGAACTCGCCCCCCGCGATGTCGTCGCCCGCGAAATCTTCCGCGAGCAGCAGCAGTTCGGCACGGTGTTCCTCGACGCCACCAAACTCGGCGCCGAGTTCGCGACGCGCTTCCCCGGCATTTTCGCGATCTGCCGCGCCCGCGGCATCGATCCGGTGCACGAGCCGATCCCGGTCACGCCGGCCGCCCACTACATGATGGGCGGGGTCATGACCGACCTTGCCGGTCGGTCCAGTATCGCGCGGCTGTACGCCGTGGGTGAAGTGGCCCGTACCGGCGTGCATGGCGCCAACCGGCTTGCCTCCAACTCGCTGCTAGAGGGGCTGGTATTCGCCGAGCGCGTGGCCCGCGACATGGTGGAGACGCCACAGGACCTACCTGTCCCCGAACCCAGCGAATGGGAAGTCCCGTTGCTCGACGATCGCGGCGCCGCCCAAGTGGCCGCCGACGAGATCCGCGAGCTCATGTGGGCGCACGCGTCGATCGCCCGTACCGCCCCCGGGCTGCGCCGCTGCCTCGCCGCGCTGCAGCGCATCGGCGAGCGCCTGCCACCGGGCGCCACCGAAGAGCGGAACCTGCACACCACCGCCACCCTTGTCACGGAAGCGTCCCTGTTGCGCAAGGAGTCGCGTGGAGGGCACTTCCGGAGCGATTTTCCGAAGACCCGCCGGAAGTGGCAGGGCAAGCATATCACGTGGTAACCCCGACCCCTCCTTCGCAGTTATAGAATGACCATTCTCGAAGCGCACTACGATCCCGCTCTTGCCGAAGAAATCCGTGCCCTCGCCAAGGCACGGAACGCGGTCATTCTCGCCCACAATTACGAGCGTCCGGAAATTCAGGACGTGGCCGATTTCGTGGGGGATTCGCTGGGATTGTCGCGCGAAGCCGCGAGCACGGAGGCCGACGTGATCGTCTTCTGCGGCGTGCACTTCATGGCCGAAACGGCGGCGATCCTCTCGCCGCAGAAAACGGTGCTGCTCCCCGATCTCGCCGCCGGTTGCTCGCTGGCCAGCACGATCGACGCAGAACAGTTGCGTGCCTGGAAAGCGCAGCATCCGGGCGCGGTGGTCGTGGCGTACGTAAATACCTCGGCGGAAGTGAAGGCCGAGAGCGACTATTGCTGCACGTCGGGCAATGCGGTCGACGTCGTCAACGCGATTCCGGCCGACAAGGAGATCCTCTTTCTCCCCGACATGTTCCTTGGCGCGCACGTCCGGCGCGAGTCGCGGCGCGAGAACATCCATGTCTGGCTTGGCGAGTGTCACGTGCACGCCGGCATCGACCCCGAGCATATCTCGAACATGCGGGCGCAGCATCCCGGTGCCGAGTTCCTCATCCATCCCGAGTGCGGCTGCGCGACGCCGGTGGTGGAAGCCATCAGCGCCGGCGCCATCGACGCCGACAACGTGCACATTCTCTCCACCGAGGGCATGATCAAGCGCCCGAGTCAGACCGACCAGGATACGTTCATCGTGGCCACCGAAATCGGCATTCTGCACCGGCTGCGGCGTGCCAATCCCACCAAGCACTTCATTGCGGCGAACGATCGCGCGCAGTGCGCGTATATGAAGGTGACGACGTTGCCCAAGGTGCGCGATGCGCTCCTGTACTTGCAGCATCGAATCACGGTACCCGACGACATCGCGGCGCGTGCGCGCCTTTCCATCGAGCGCATGGTGTCGATCGGCGGCAATTCTGGCGTGAGTCCCTTTGGTCCTGAGGATCCTGGCGAATGAGTGCGTTCCACCCACCCCTGCGTCCCACGCCGTCGAGCGGGTCGCTCGCGATTGCGCCCCGGACTATCACGCCGCTCGGCATGCGGGCCGTTGATGTCCCGACGCTGCCGTTCCCGCTCACCGATGCGGAGGTCACCGCGCAGGTTCGGGTGGCCTTGCAGGAAGATCAGGCGTTCAACGACGTGTCCACCGTGGCAACGGTCGTCAGCACGCGTCATGTGCGCAGTGTGATCACGGCGCGCGGCGCTGGCGTGATCGCTGGTGTCCCACTCGCCGTCGAGGCGTTCCGCCAGCTCGACAGCGCGGTCTCGATTCGCGTGGAAGCCTCCGACGGCACCCGCGTGAAGGCCGGCGACGTCGTGATGCACATCAGTGGACATGCCCGCGGCATGCTGTCGGCCGAACGCACCGCGCTCAACTATCTGCAGCATCTC
The DNA here is from genome assembly GCA_903894655.1 of uncultured Gemmatimonadota bacterium. Lineage (GTDB taxonomy): Bacteria > Gemmatimonadota > Gemmatimonadetes > Gemmatimonadales > Gemmatimonadaceae > Gemmatimonas. The sequence goes on along the minus strand of CAITQY010000115.1, from coordinate 8,131 downwards.
TCCGGCATCGCCACGCTGACGTCTCGCTTCGTCGATGCGGTGGCCGGCACGTCGGCGCAGATCCTCGACACGCGCAAGACGACGCCCGGCTTGAGGGCACTCGAGAAATACGCGGTGCGCACCGGTGGTGGTACCAATCACCGCATGGATCTGCGCAGCGGCGTGCTGATCAAGGACAATCATCTCGCCGCGATCGGCGGTGATATCGCGATGGCCGTGTCGCGCGCCCGCGGGCTCGCCGTGAGTGGCACGGCGATCGAAGTTGAGTGTGACACATTGGAGCAGGTCGATGCGGCCGTCGCCGCCGGCGCCGATTGGGTGTTGCTCGACAACATGTCGCTCGAGCAGTTGCGCGAGGCCGTGGCGCGCTGCCGCGGTCGCGTGATCACGGAAGCGTCGGGTGGCGTCACGCTCGACAGCGTGCGTCGCATCGCGGACACGGGAGTGGATCGCATCTCCGTCGGCGCGCTCACGCATTCCGCCCCGGCGCTCGATCTCGGTCTCGATTTCGACGGGTTGTAAGGTCTCTCCTGAAGGGCTCCCCCATGCCTGTTCGCCTCCCCCCGCTCACTGAGCCCGCTTCCCGCATTCTACTCGAGGGCCTGGTCGATTACGCCGGACTCTTTGCGCCGGCGGCGCTCGCTATGCCCAACGCGGTGCGCAACTACGCGCACTACCGCGCCGCTGGCTCCGGCTGGATCCTCGGCAAATTCATCTGTCCGGCGCAGTCGCTCGCGCTCTTCTCCGCCACGGCCGATCCGCTCCTGCCCCGTGATGCGGGGGCGATCCCGTGGCGCCTCTCCGCGACCGCCAGCCCCGATCTCGCCAGTGATCTCGCAGAGATCGCCGCGTTCAACGAGCGGCACCGCGTCTGCTTCGAAGAATGTGGTGCCAAAGTCGACGCGTATGAGATCAAGGCCGCGTCGGTCGGTGACATCGAACGCATCGCCAAGGCGACGCCCCGCGACCTGCACACGTTCATCGAGATATCGCTCGAGGGCGACATCGACGCCGCCATAGCCGCCATCGCCCGTGTCGGACGTTACGCGAAGGTGCGCATGGGCGGCACGACCGCCGACATGATGCCATCGCCCGAGACGGTCGTGCGCTTCTTCACCGCGTGCATCGCCCACGGTGTCACGGCGAAGGCCACGGCCGGTCTGCATCACCCGCTGCGTGGCTCCTATCGACTCACCTATGAGCCCGATGCGGCCACCGGCCGCATGTACGGCTTCCTCAATGTGGCACTCGCGGTCGCGCACCTCGACACCGGCGGTAGCGAGGCCGAGGCCATCGCCCTGCTCGAAGAAGCTGACGCCGGACGCATCGAGTTCAGCGATCTGCACGTGGCATGGCACGGCCCCGAGCGCACGCTCACCTTCACCCGCGACGCGCTGCAGTACATGCGAGGGCATGGGTTGGTGAGCTTCGGGTCCTGCTCATTTACCGAGCCGGTGGACGAATCGCGCGCGCTGGGCTGGCTCTGATCTGCCACGACTCCGCTCGGGATCTGCCGGCAGCGCCGCGCGGGCCGACGCGCTAGAATCACCGCATGTCGATCGATCCAACCAACGACCCCGCGCTTCGCTCGTGGGTACAGACCGCCAACCTGCGCGGCGCGGATTTCCCGATTCAGAATTTGCCCTTCGGCATTTTTCGTCGGGCGGGTACCCGTGAGGCGCCGCGTGTCGGCGTGGCCATCGGCGCTGCCATCCTGGATGTGGCCGCCTGTCTCGCCGCCGGACTCTTCGACGACGACAGCGAGGCGCGCCAGGCGGCGACGGCCTGCGCCATGCCGACCCTCAACGAGCTGATGTCGCGTGGCGCACCCGCCCGGCGGGCGCTCCGCAACGCGCTCTCGGCGCTTCTCGCCGATACGGCGCCCGTGCATCGCAAGCAGATCGCCGAGCATGCGCTGGTGCTGCAAACCGACGCTGAGCTGTTTCTGCCGGCGCAGATCGGCGATTACACCGACTTCTATGCGTCGGTGCATCACGCCACCAACGTCGGGTCGATGTTTCGCCCCGACCAGCCGCTGCTGCCCAACTACAAGTGGGTGCCGATCGGCTATCATGGCCGCGCGTCCAGCATTGTCGTGTCCGGCACGCCCGTGCGCCGTCCCATGGGACAGCGAAAAGGTCCGAACGACGAGGTCCCATCGGTCGGCCCCTCGCGACTGCTGGACTACGAGCTCGAGCTCGCGGCGTTCGTGAGCATGGGAAACGTACTCGGCGAATCGATCGCGATCGAGCAGGCCAACGAGCACCTGTTCGGTCTGTGTCTGCTGAATGATTGGTCAGCCCGCGACATCCAGGCGTGGGAGTACCAGCCGCTGGGGCCGTTCCTCGCCAAGAATTTCGCGAGCACGATCAGCCCGTGGGTGGTCACCCTCGAGGCGCTGGAGCCGTTCCGCATGCCCTTGGCGCCACGGGCCGAGGGCGATCCGGAGCCGCTGCCGTACCTCACCAGCGAGGATGACCGGGCCCGTGGCGGCTTCGGGATCACGGTGGAAACGTGGCTGCGGACGACGAAAATGCGCGAGGCCGGTGAGCCGGCGGTCCGGCTCACGCAGGGGCAGGCCACCGATCTGTACTGGTCGATGGCGCAGCTGCTGGTGCATCACGCCAGCAGCGGCTGCAATCTCCGCCCCGGCGATCTGCTCGGCAGCGGGACGATCTCCGGACCTGCGAAAGAGAGCCGCGGCTGTCTGCTGGAGCTCACGTGGCGCGGCGCGGAGCCGCTCACGCTTCCCAATGGGGAGACGCGCCGGTTCCTCGACGACGGCGACGAACTGGAGATCACCGCCTTCGCCGAGCGCGAGGGCGCTGCGCGCATCGGCTTCGGGCGCTGCGTGGGCACGATTCTGCCCGCGCACGGCATCTCGTAGGCGGCGAGTCGCTCTCGCATTGTTGCCCGGTACGTCCCAGATTTACCGATGCGCCCTGACCTGATTCGCGTCGTGCTGGTGGATGACCACCAGATTGTTCGTGCTGGACTCAAAGCCGTACTGTCGACCGCGAAGGACATTACGGTCGTTGGCGAAGGCGGCACTGGCAAAGATGCGCTCGCCCTCGCCGAACGCCTCGATCCGCACGTGATCGTGATGGATCTCTCCATGCCGGACATGGATGGGCTCACCGCCACGCGCGAGTTGCAGAAGGCGAACGCGCTGCGCACACCGACGCCAGGTGAGCCGATCACGCGCCGGGTGCTGGTGCTCACCATGCACACCGAAGACGAACATCTCGTCGCGTTACTCGAAGCCGGCGCGGGCGGATACCTGCTCAAGTCGGTGGCTGATCGCGAACTGGTCGATGCGGTGCGCACCGTTGCCGCCGGCGACGTCTACGTGCAGCCCACCGCCGCTCGTGCGCTCGCCCGCGGGTTGGCCCGACGCGACGGCAACGCCGAGGAGCGCGCCCGCTTCGAGAAGCTCACCGACCGTGAGCAGGCCGTGCTCAAGCTGGTCGCCGAGGGCTTTACCGCGCCTGAGATCGGCGAGCAGCTCACCATCTCGCCGAAAACGGTCGACACGTACAAGCAGCGCATCGGCGAGAAGCTCGGCCTTTCGCATCGCCCCGACTACGTGAAATTCGCCCTTAAGCTGGGTCTGCTGAAGAACGACGCGTAACGGCACGTTCCTGCTCGGCCTTGGTGAGACTCCACGCCGGCAGAGGGGGCACGGCCACATCCATCAGCGCGTCGCTCGATCCATAGCCGTGTTCGTTGCGAATGCGCTCGGCGATATCACGACGCAGATCGTCGATCGACTCCCCTGCGTCGCCGTCGAGCTCTAGGCGGATGGCGCGGAAGCGACGGCCCGACTCGATGCAGAACAGATCGGTCAGCGCGATCTCGCGCGCACACGCCTCGGCGCCGTGTTCGTCGATCAGGCGCTGCGTGCGGGCGATCGTCGTGGTCCGCGCATACAGTTCGATCGCCATGTTGGCGAGGCGCTCCACCACCAGCTGACGGTGCAGAATCTCCTGCCGGTGCGTGACGACCATGCGCTGCGTCGCGGCGGCCAGCGCGGCGACATGTTTCTCTACGAACATGGCGTGCGTGCGCAACAACGGGTGGAACGTGATGTCGAAACGATCCTTCTTGCCCAGCGCTGACGCCACGCGATCCGCGGCGTAGCTCGACACCAGCACCCAGTTCTGAATCGGATTTTTCAACGCGCCCGCCAGCTCTTTCAGCGACTCGGCCGGTCCTTGAATGCCATTGAGCCCGATGAACAGCCTCAGCACCTCGTTGGCGCCTTCAAAAATTCGATTGATGCGCGCGTCACGCAGATAGCGCTCGTACGGCCACGGCTTCACGAAGCCACGGCCGCCGGCGAGTTGCACGAGTTCGTCGGCGGTGCGCCAGACGAGTTCGCTGGCGAATACCTTGGCGCACGCGGCTTCGAGTGACGCATCGACGCTGTCTTCGTCGAGCGCGGCCGCCAATGCGCCCACCATCGCATCCACGGCATATGTGTCGGCCGCGATGGTGGCCATCTTGCGCTGCGTGATCTCGAAGGACGCGAGCGGTCCGCCGAACTGCGTGCGCGCTTCGGCGTACCGCGTGAACTCGGCGAGCAATCGCTTACATCCCGACGCGCACCCCGACGCCAGTGAGAGGCGGCCGGCGTTGAGCGCGTGTACCGCCACGCGGAAGCCCTTGCCCACCTCGCCGAGCACGTGATCGTCAGGCACGAACAGCTCGTCGAACACCAGCTCCGCTTGCGTGGATGCGCGGATCCCGAGCTTCTGAATCGTGCCGTCGATGCGAAACCCCGGCATGTCGGGACGCACGATGAACGCCGTGGGACGCATGATCGTCTCGCCGTTGCGTACGATCGGCGTCTGCGCAAAGGTCGCGATCATGCCGGCGCGCTGCCCGTTGCCGATCCAGTGCTTGCGGCCATTCAGCACCCAGCCGGTGTCGTCGTCACTGCGGCGTGCCGTCGTCACGATGTGCTGCGCATCCGATCCTGTTTCCGGCTCGGTGAGCGCGTATGCGGCGAGCATGTCTCCGCGCGCCAGCGCTGGCAGATAGCGCGCCTTCTGTACGTCGTTGCCGAAGAGCACCAGCGCCTTGCCGCCGAGTCCGCAGTGCACGCCAACGAGCACACCGAGCGACGCATCGATCGAGGCTACCGCGCCGAAGACTCGGGCGTAGGCGCTGGCCGAGAGTCCGAGGCCGCCGTACTCCTTCGGGGTGGTCAGTCCGAGCAGGCCGGCGTCGGCGAACGCCTTGATGACGGGTTCGCCGAGCGTCTCGTTCTCATCCATCTGCCGCGGATCGATCAGCCCCGACGCTACCATCTCGTTGAGCGCGGCGATGAGCCGATGCACCGTGGCGGCTTCCTCGGGGCGCCGCACGTCGAGCGTGGCGGGATACGGAAAGAGCAGCGCTTCGGTGATCTCGCCCTGAAAGAGATCACGCAGAAACGACGGTTTGGCCGTGCTCGCCGACGACGGGGACGCGCTCATGAACCGACACTCCGGAAACAGAAACGAACGGCGGGGCGCTTCAGCACGAAGCGCCCCGCCGCGAAAGCTAGACCGCGGGCCGGTGGCCGCGTCAGGGGGCGCGCTACGGAGCGCGCACCGCCGGTGCAACCGGCGCGATAACGGTGACCTTTACCCGCGTCGCTTTACCTTCGTTCTGATTGTTGGCGTTCACCACCTGCAACGTGAGCGTGGTTTCGCCCAGCGTGATACCACTCACGCTCACGAGGGTGGACTGCGCGTTCGCGGCACCCTGTGAAACGCCCGGCGTATCGCTGCTCACCACGACGTTGCGGTTGCGCAGGGTGTTTCCGCGACTGTCCTGCAAGGTGATGGCGAACGCGCTCGTCACGCCACGGGTGACCGTGAACGCCGAATTCGTGAGGTTCGCGACGATCGTGTCGACCGGCGTTTGCTGAATGATCACCGCCGTCTGGGCCCCCCGACCTTCGGAGGTGGCGGCGATGGCCACGTTGCCAGCAGCTATCGCGGAAACCAGTCCCGTCGCGCTCACGGTTGCCTTCGACGGGTCGTTCGAAATCCACTCGACCGGACGGTCGGTGATCTCGCGCCCGGTAGAATCGGTCACCACAACACTGAGTTGGCGCGTTTGACCCTCTAGCAGCGAAATCTGCAGCGGGGCCACCACGACCGTGCCGACCGGGATATTTGTCACGGACAGCGTGACCGTGTCGGCCACAGCTTCGGCCCGCGCGATCACCCGTGCCGTCCCGAGCGTCAGCCCGGTCACGATCCCAGCCTGCGTAATACTGATCACCGTCGGCGTACTCGTGCTCCAGGTGATGATGCGACCGGCCGGCACCTGCGCGCTCGTCGAATCGAGCAGGACCGCCGAGAATCCGCGAGGGATTCCCAGTCGCAACGATCCGGTACGCTGCTGAATGACCGTCTGTACGATGCGCGGATCAACAGCCTCGATACCGGTACTGCAGGTGACCTGAGCGTTTTCGGCCGGCGACGCGGTGATCGTGGTTGTCCCCGCCTTGCGGGTGGTGGCCAGTCCGGTGTTGGACACCGTGGCTACGATTTCATTGCTGCTCGTCCACACGATCGGCCGTCCTTGCGACGGGATCACGTTGTTGGCGGTATCACGGACCACGAGCGTGGGCTGCACGCTCTGCGACACCGTGACCTTTGACGAGGCCGGGCTCAGCGCGCAGCTGCCGATCGGGATATCCGTCACGATGATGCTGGCACTGCCCACCGTTTGGTCGGACGTGGCCGTCACGACGACATTGCCCGGTGCAAGCGCCGTCACCTTGCCGCCCTGATCGACCGACAGGATCGACGAGTTGCTGCTGCTCCACCGGAACAGGCTGTTGGCAATGATGATGTTCTGGCTGTTGCGCGCCGTGGCCACGAGGTCCCGTGTGTTGGTGCGGCGCAGCGTGAGCACGGACGGGTTGATGATCACCGTGGCGGCGACCTCCGGCGTCACGGTCACGGGCACTGACGCGCTCTTGCCGTCGGCAACGACCGAGACCGAGGCACTGCCAACGCTGACCGCGATCACGTTGCCCTCCGTGGTCACCGTGGCGACCGCGGAATTGCTCGAGGAATACGAAATCTTTTTGTTGCGAATCGAATTGCCTTTGCAATCGAACGCGGTGCCGACGATCGACGACGCGCCGTTCACCGGCAGCGTCAGCGTGGCTGGCGCGACCGAGATCGTGCACGCGTCCGCGATGACCTTGAGGTCGAGACAACCGGCCAGCCCGATCAGGGCAAGCATGGTCGTCGTTGCGCGTCGCGTCGCCTTGAGCGTCGCGCGCATGTTCGCAATGGGGGCAGAGACCCGCATGCAGGTCCGTCCTGTCAACAGAAGTGAATGAGCCATCCGGAAAGGGCCTCCCGGATCGCGACGTCCATCTAGGACGCATGGCAGGGGCCCGCCGTAACCGTCACAGCGCTGGCACCGTCCCGCCCTGTGGACAAGCTGACCGATCGCTCTCGTCGCGGCAAGCAGCGTCGAGCGCTGTTGCAAGAGTGTGGCCGCGTTGGTCGCCGGCATCGCGGCAGCTCGGTAGCGAGACGATTGGCCACGGATGCAACTTACCCTGCGCCCATGACGATACCCTTTAGCCTTGCCACCAAGCCTCCCATCGCCCGTCCCGGCTGGTGGATGTCGGCTGCGAGCTGGATACTCGTGGCCGCCGTGTTGCGGGCCGGCCTGTCGGCGCTTGTCCCGCTGCTGCCCGACGAGACGTACTACTGGGAGTGGTCGCGTCGACTCCACGCGGGCTACTTCGATCATCCCCCCGGTATCGCAGTCTTGATCGCCGGCGGGACACGCCTGTTCGGCCACACGGTCATGGGCGTCCGCGCCGGTCCGGCCATGGCCGCGCTGCTCATGCACCTCGCCGCGGTCGTATGCGCCTGGCAACTGGCCGGTCGTGGCCCGAGCGGGCGCCGCGCCGCGACGCGTGCCGCGATGCTGGTGGCGCTGCTCCCGATCGCGACCCTCGGCCTCGTGCTGGCCACGCCCGACGCGGTGCTCTTCGCGAGCGGGATGTGTGCGCTCCTCGGCGTGGAGCGGGCCCTGGCGTCGCCCCTGCGCTCATGGCGCAGCCTCGGCTGGTGGACGGTGGCTGGCTTCGGCCTCGGCGCCGCGT
>CAITQY010000114.1 GCA_903894655.1 uncultured Gemmatimonadota bacterium | reverse complement strand
CTCTCCGGCAATTCGTCCGCGTCGCGAACTTTGCGCCGACGGGCGATGTCCAACGCCGCATTCGCCACGATGCGATGCAGCCACGCGCCGAACGCCTGCTCCGGGCGAAACCGCTCGAGGGCACGAAATGCATGCAGAAATCCTTCCTGCACCGCATCCTCGGCATCATCGTGCGACAACACGATGGAACGGGCAACGGCATACGCGCGGCGCTGATGGCGATGCACCAGACCGGCGAATGCTGTGTGATCCCCTGCTTGCGCCGAGAGCACCAACTCCCGCTCTTCGAGCGCCTCGGCCGACACCGGTCGGTCAGTCCCCATGACGGGGGAGGCAGCTGGCAAGGAGAGGGCGACGGAAGTCATCGGCAATAGAGGGGTCAATGGGCTTACGCATCGCCGACGGGGGGCGTTGAGGGCGTGGGCGGCAATCCCGACAGCCCAAGAGTCGCCGCTTCGGCCTGCATGGCGTGTAAAACAATGCCGATGTGCTCGTCGAGCGGTACCTCGAGCGCTGCTGCTCCCTGAATGATGTCATCCCGGTTCACGCCGCGGGCGAAGGCTTTGTCCTTCATCTTTTTTCGTACCCCGGCAACATCCACATCGGCCACGGCTCTGGAGGGCTTGACCAGCGCACTCGCGGTAATCAGTCCCGTGAGCTCGTCCACCGCGAACAACGCCTTGGCCAGCAGCGTCACCCGGGGAACCCCCGTGTACGCCGCATGCCCCAGCACCGCGTCGCACAGCTCCTCCGGCCAACCCCCCGCCCGAAGCACCCGCACGCCCTCGGCTGGGTGTTCGACGTCCGCACCTTGCCCGGCGTTCGGATATCGCTCGTAATCAAAGTCGTGGATGAGCCCGGTCAGCCCCCACAGCTCGACATCTTCCCCCAGCCGGGTGGCATAGGCGCGCATCGCGCATTCCACCGACAGCATGTGCTTGCGGAGGGATTCGGAGGCCGTCCAGTCGTGGACGAGCGAGAGGGCAGACGCGCGGGAGGGGAGAGGCATCGCCTCAAGTCTAACCGCGCGGGCGTTCTGGTGGGGGCTGTGGGTCGCGACGGTCGACCGGCGCTAGTGCAGCTCCACCTTGATGCTTGCCGCTTTCCCCGTCTTCCAGATCAGCAGCAGCGGCAGCGCCGCCACCAGTAGAATTCCCGACATCAGGTAAATCCGCGAGAAGGCGATCACGCTTGCCTGCGTCGCGATTTGCCGGTCCATGATCATCAGCGCCTGCTGCTTGGCGATCGACGCATCGAAACCGCGCGCCACCAGCCCCTGCGTGAGCCCGCCCAGCCGCGCCATCGTGGTCGGGTCATACGCACCCACATGCTCGGTGAGCAGTTGCTTGTGCACGACCGTCTGCCGCGCCAGCATCGTGGCCATGATCGCAATACCCAGCGACCCGCCCAGCTGACGCATGAGGTTGAACATGCCGGTGCCCTGTCCGATCAAACGCTTGGGCAGCCCGGCCAACGTGGCGCTGGAGAGCGGCACGAACAGGAGGCCAAGCCCTGCGCCGCGAAGGATCAGCGGCCAGAACAGGTCGCTCTGTCCGGAGTCGAGGGTGAGGCGCGACAGCTGCACCATCGACGCGAGGAACAGGACCGCGCCGAACACGATCAGCGGTCGCGCATCGACCTGGTTGGCGATGCGTCCCAGGATCGCCATCGTGAAGGCCGATGCCAGCGCACCGGGCAGGATCACCATGCCCGTCTGCTGCGCCGTGTAGCCGTGCAGCTGCTGCAGGAACACCGGCAGCACGAACACCGACCCGTAGAGCGCCAGTCCGACGAACATGGCGAACAGCACGCCGGGGGCGACCTGCCGCGACGTGAGAATGCGGAGGTCGATGATCGGTTCGTCGATCGTGAGTTCGCGCCACACGAGCAGCACCGCCGACACCACGCTCGTGATCAACAGTCCCGTCACGAAGCGCGATGCAAACCAGTCGAACCGCTCGCCGCGTTCCAGCATCCACTGCAGTGAACCGACGGTCATCGTGAGCAGCACGATACCGAGCACGTCCACCGACGTCGCCTTCACGTGGTGCGCCGCGTCGCGCACGTACGTCCACACGAGATAGCCGGCGAAGATGCCGAGCGGCACGTTGATGTAGAAAATCCACGGCCACGCATACGCCTCGATGATGTAGCCGCCGAGCGTGGGGCCGAGCGTGGGGCCCACCATGACACCCATGCCGAAGATCGACTGACCGATCCCGCGCTCGTGCGGCGGGAATGCTTCGAATATCGTGGTCTGTGCCGTGGACAACAGCGCCCCGCCGCCCAGGCCCTGGACGATGCGCCAAAACACCAGTCCCCAGAGCGAGGTGGCGGCGCCGCAAAAGAACGAGGCCATCACGAAGATTGCGATCGACCCGGTGAGATAGTTCCGCCGGCCGAAGTACGCCGACAGCCAGCTCGACATCGGAATCACGATCACGTTCGCGATGATGTACGATGTCGACACCCACGCGATCTCATCGAGCGTGGCGCCGAGCGTCCCCATCATATGCGGGATCGCCACATTCACGATCGACGTATCCACGAGTTCGAGCACCGCGGCCAAGGTTACCGCGATCGCGATCAGGTACTTGTTCTTGTACGGGTCGTCGAGCGCCGTCGCGGTGGAGGCGAGCGGCGCACCGGTCAAGCCGGTGGGGAGGACAGTGGTCGCCATGACGAGCGCTGCGTTACTTCACGATGACGTTCGCCAGCACCGACATGCCCGGGCGCAACGGACGATCGGCACCCAGCATCTTCGTGATGCGGATGCGCACCGGCACACGCTGCACGACCTTCGTGAAGTTGCCCGTGGCGTTGTCGGGCGGCAGGAGCGCGAACTTCGCGCCGGTGGCCGACGCGATGCTTTCCACTTCGCCCTCGGCGGTCGCGGCGTACGCGTCCACCTCGAGTTCGACCTTCTGACCCACGCGGACGCGTGCGAGCTGCGTCTCCTTGAAGTTCGCCGTCACGAACACGCCGGAGTCCGACACGATCGACAGCAGCGTCTGCCCGGCCTGCACCAGCTGGCCGACTTCCACCTGCTTACGCGACACGACGCCCGAGAGCGGCGCCGTG
>CAITQY010000113.1 GCA_903894655.1 uncultured Gemmatimonadota bacterium | reverse complement strand
GAACGGATTCACCGAGAAGACCAGCGCCTGCCGGCTATCGCTGTACGTGCCGAGGAATAGTTGCACGTTGTCGTCGGCGGAGATCTTGTCGCGGTCGGCGAGCGTGGCCCGGACCGTGCCCGGCGCCGCGAAGGCACGAATGCCGACGTGCAGTTCGGTGGGGGAGTACCACACCAACACCTCGGTGCTGTCCTGCGCGGCGATCCCATCGGCTGGGAAGAACTGCGAGAATCCGGTCAGCACGGCGGCGTCGGCCCACGCCGGTTCATCCAACCGGCCGTCGACCACCGTCACCGCGTCGCGACGCGGTGTGGCCACCGTTAGTTGCCCGCGGCGTCCGTGGAACACGGCCCCCGCGTGACGCGAACCACCGGCTGCGCTGTTCGTCATGGTGGAGGCCCCGGCGGCGGGCGCCCCGGAAGCCGGAGCGCCCGCCACCAGCGGGGGCGGGGCCACCGGTTGCACGACCTGCAACAGAGCAGCGAATAAGTATGACGTTGGCACGTTGAGCGGTGCGGAATCGGTGGCGAGTAGAGCAGGGAGTTCTGACCCGTCCGGCTTTTGCTGCGATTCGGGAAAATAGCACCTCCGCACCACGTTGGGTGAAACCGCTTTCAGGGGCACTCGGGTCGCATAGTTATGCAACCGATTGTATCCTTTACGCGTTGGATACCCGTTGGATATCGTTGTTCTGAACGTAGGACCACGGCGGCCGGGTGATCGGCGACCGCCCGCTGGCGCTCCAGTGCTTTCCCACTTACGAGGAGAACCGCTCATGCAACACCCTTGGCGTGCCCTGCTGGTACTGGCAGGCACGATCGCGGTAGCCGTTCCGCAAGCCCGCGCGCAAAGCGGGCCCGGAACGCTATCCGTCCGTGTGACTGACGCTGCGAACCAGCGCCCGGTTGAAGCTGCGCGTGTATTTCTGGTCGGCACCACCTTCGCCGGTGCCACCGGGGTCGATGGCCGGCTCTCGCTGCGCGGCATTCCCGCCGCCGAGTACACGATTCGTGTGCTCCGTGTCGGATACACCGAGCAGACGAAGCGCGTGCCCATTGCGGCCGGCCAAACGGTCACCCTCGAGTTCGCGATGGCCACGGCGGCCGTCAACCTCGCGGCTGTCGTGACGACGGCCACCGGCGAACAGCGCCGCGTGGAAATCGGCAACGCCACCGCCAACATCGACGCCTCCAAGGTGCTGCAGGCGGCGCCCGTGTCGAACTTGAGCGACTTGCTCAACTCGCGCGCCCCCGGCGTCACGGTCACGAGTGGCTCGCAGACCGGCACCGGCTCGCGCATCCGCGTGCGCGGCATGAACTCGGTCAGCTTGTCCAACGAGCCGATCTGGATCATCGACGGCATTCGTATGACGAGTAATAACGCCAGCTTCAGCACCGCCACCGGTAGCGGCGGTGACACCGGCGGTAACAACGCCAGCCGTGTCGGCGACCTCAACCCGGAAGAAATCGAGAACATCGAAATCGTGAAGGGACCGTCGGCCGCCACGCTCTACGGTACCGACGCCGCCAACGGCGTGATCCTGGTCACGACCAAGAAGGGTCGTGCCGGCGCCGCCCGCTGGAACG
>CAITQY010000112.1 GCA_903894655.1 uncultured Gemmatimonadota bacterium | reverse complement strand
GCGAGCGCGACGCCAACGGGCGACGCTGCTGAGGCTGTACCGTCGCTCGTGCTCTGGGTGCGTGGCGTGTCGGATGATCCCGGTGTGGCGATAGCGGCCGCGATCCGTGAGTCGGCGCGTCAGGCGCAGGCCAATCCGTCGTTGTCGGAGCTCTCGCTCACGGTGCTCATGCCGGAAACGGTGCGTTCGCGGCGTGGCTGGGATGCGTGGCGCAGGCAGTGGCCTGCGGGCATTCGCGTCGTGCGCTCAGCTCACACCGTGCCTACCGACAGCACGGCGTCGGTGGACCCCGCGTTCGGAACGGTACGTGTGGTGGGTACGGCGACGGCTCGCGCAACGGATGTGGTCGGGGCGGCCTTCGCGGCGCGTGGTGCGCGTTCCACTCGCGCCCCCGCCGCCGATGGCGCTGATACTGATGCTGACGTGGTCGTCTATCGTGCCGCTTCCGACGGTGCGACTCGGGCTGGAGTGACGGTGTTGTGGCCGGTGAGTGGCGTGCCGGCGGGTTGGCGTCCCGCGCCGGCGATGGACTCCGTCGGTGCCGTCGCGGCCAACGGCCTGGCCTTGGTGGCGCCATGGGTGCGTACGGCACTGCCGCCGGCACTCTCGGACAGCGTGCGGGCGATTGCGTGGTGGAGCGACGGCGTACCGGCTGCCGTGGAGCGTGAGCGCGGTGCGTCGTGCGCGCGTGAGGTGGCCATCGTGGTGGCCGAGGGAAGCGATCTCCTGCTGTCACCGGCGGCCGATGGATTGTTGCGGGCATTGCGCGCACCGTGCGGCGGGATCGGCGTGCCGGCGCCGCGCGAGCCATCGGGAAATTCAGGAGGGTTGGCACAGTCCGCATATGCCCCGGCCAGCGGGTTTCGCGACAGCGGCTCCGCTTCACGCACCACGCGACCGGCGTGGCTGGCGACGGCGCTGCTGGCCCTCGCGTTCGTTGCCTTGCTGGCCGAGCACGTGGTCCGCCGCGAGTCGGCAGGAATGGCGACGTCATGAGCGAGACGACGCTGCTGTCGATCGTGGTGGGAGTCCGCCGCGCGCTGACTCGACTGGTGTACATGCGGGCTACCTTGCTCGCTCTCGGCATGGCGCTCTCGGCGTGGCTGCTGATCGACGGCGTGCGCGCAGCGCGAGGCGGTGGGCCGATCGGCACGGGCCCCGGTGCCGGGACGGCCTTCGTGATCGCGCTTGCCGCCGCGCTGTTGGTGAGCGGGTTGCTGGCCCGCCGTCGCGCGCGCGGAATCAATGACGTGCGTGCGGCGTTGTGGATCGAAGAGCGCGACGCTGATGCGCAGCCCGCGAGTTTTGCCTTGGTGACGCTTGTCGAGGCGCTGGTCGGGTTAAGGGAGTCCTATGCTGATGGTGCAGCGCGCGCCATCACCGAGAGTCCGCTGCTGCTGGCATCGGCGAGCGCGGTGCTGACCCGCACCGATGTGCCACGTGCGTTGCGGCGTTCGGCGCGGCATCAGCTGCTCGGGCCGACGCTGTTCGCGGGTGGGGCTCTCACGGTGATGGTGCTTGGTGCCTTGGGACGCTCGTCGGCCAGCGGTTCCGCGGGTTCGATGTTGCGCACGGTCGCCGGCGACACGCCGATGCCCACGCCGATGCCGACGCCGATTCCGCCGCTGGGTGCGTGGCAGGTGCGCGTGGATGCGCCGGCCTATGCGCGCCGCGCCCCGCAGCGGTGGGGCGACGTGCAGAACGTCGCGGCGATCAGCGGAAGCACCGTGCAGGTGCTCGGCACCGGACCCGTGCCGGCGCAGGTGATCGAGCGCCTCGTGGGTGAGCGCGTCGTGGGTGAGCCGGCGGATACACTCGGGGTCGCGCGTCGCGAGCGGGCCTTGGTGCCGACGGCGAATGGTGATGGCTGGCAGGTGCGCACGGTGGCGACCGACGGACCGGTCACGCTGCAGATCGACCGTGGCGGCCGTTCGCGGTTGCTGGTGATCGAAGGGCGCGCGGATTCGATCCCCCGCGTGTCGCTGCTGCAACCGGCACGGGACAGCGTGTTCCGCACGCCCGAGGGTACGCTCACGCTGGTGGCATCGGTGCGCGATGACATCGGGCTCTCGCAGGCACGCTTCGAACTGATCGTGAGCTCCGGCGAGGGCGAGCGCTTCACCGCGCGCACGGTTCCGATGGGTGTGCGCCGCTTCGCGGGCGAGCCGGCCGGCACGATCCGCGCCACGATGGACCTCGCGGCGCTCAAGCTGGTGGCTGGTGACATCGTGCATCTCCGGGCGATGGCCCGCGATGCGCATCCGTCGTCGGATCGTGAGTACGGCAGCAGCGAGACGCGCTCGTTCCGCAT
>CAITQY010000111.1 GCA_903894655.1 uncultured Gemmatimonadota bacterium | reverse complement strand
GTTCATGACCTTCTTCTTCCTCGCCCTGTTCTTCGCCGCCTTCACCTCGCTCATCTCGATGGTGGAACTCGGCACGCGCGTGCTGCTCGACATGGGCTGGACGCGCGCGA
Source organism: uncultured Gemmatimonadota bacterium (assembly GCA_903894655.1). GTDB lineage: Bacteria > Gemmatimonadota > Gemmatimonadetes > Gemmatimonadales > Gemmatimonadaceae > Gemmatimonas. The sequence goes on along the minus strand of CAITQY010000111.1, from coordinate 6,025 downwards.
AGGCGGTGTGGGTGGTGGGCGTGTTCGGACTCGTGCTCGGCCTGCCGTCAGCCTTCTCCATCGACGTGCTGCACAATCAGGACTGGGTGTGGGGCGTTGGCCTGATGGCGTCCGGCTTGTTCTTCGCCATTGCAGTGAACCGCATCGGCCCCGCCAAGTTCCGCGAGGAGCAGCTCAACCACGCACACTCGAACATCCGCATCGGCGCATGGTTCGACGTGTTCATGAAGTACCTCGTGCCGTTCGAGGCCATCGCCCTGATGGGCTGGTGGATGTGGCAGGTGCGCGGGGAAGGCGCACTCAATCCGTTCGGCATCGAGAACATCGGCACGATTCTGTTCCAGTGGGCCATCGCCTTTGCCCTGCTGCTGTTCTTCAACGATCGGATCGCGAAGATCGCGCCGTCGGAAACGGCCGCCATGGACGCCGGGCGCATGCCGCCGAGCATTCCGTGACCGGCGCCCGCCGGCTCGCGATCACCTGGGCCGTCGCAACGGTTCAGGTGATCGCCGCGACGGTGGCAGCTTCGGTGGCGGCTTCGGTCGCTGCGGCGCAGTCACCGAAGCCGATCGGTTTGATCACCGGCGGCACGGTGCTGCTGGAGGCAAAGTCGGTGACGCGCGACGCGGGCATCATCACCGCCGCCCTGCGCGTGCAATTCCACAAGCCAACCAAGGTGCCGGGCGGCAACTGGTACAGCTCACGCACGCTGCTCATGCTCGACTGCCGCAAGCAAGTCGTGGCCGTGAAAGAGAACTGGTACTACAGCAACGCCAAGGGCACGAAGGTGGCGCAGCACAAGGAAGTGGGCATCCCCGGATACGCCACACCGCTTCCCGGCTCCATGCCGAAGGTCGCCCTCGACCACCTCTGTCAGGCGAAGTAGCGCGTGGGTCTGCGGCGAACGGGCGCCGAGGTCACGCGCCCGATCGCCGCAACTGCTCGGTCGTAAGCAGGGCGCCGATGGCCGTGGCCGATCCGCCGTCGTCGGGGGTGAGGATCGTGGCGCCGTAAAACTTGGCCACGAGCCCGAAGGTGCGACGAATGCTCGTGAGACCCGTGAGGTGGCCCACGATCACCACCTGCGGCAGCTGCTCCGCGCGCGCCGCATTGATCGCGATCAGGGCGATCACCTGCCCCACCATGTTCACCAGCGCCGCCGCCGTATCTTCGCGAGACGCCTCCACGGGATGACGGGCCACACGGCCAAAGTTCACGGCCGTCGTTTCCGGTGGCAGGCTGCCGATCGCGCCACCCAGCACTTCGGCGATGGTGAGATTGTGCGTCGTGTCCGTACCGCGCTGCGCCAACGCATCGATTTCGCCCGGATCGACCGTCTCCAACAACAGTCGACCCAGTCCTACCAGCGTGCCACCGCCCACGCCCGTACCGGTCACGTGATGCGCACCGCTTCCCGAGGCCGCCACACACGCCGTTCCCGACCCGGCGCTGGTCACCAGCGCCGATTCGAGATGCGCCAGCGCCAATCCACCGCGACCGATGGCGCGCACTTCATCGACCCGATGCAGCACTCGACCGTCGATGGCCGGCGGCAGCAGCGCACGGTTGCCGCCGGTCACCGCGATCCACGCGAGATCGCGCGGGGACACCCCGCCCGCCTCCAGCACGCGCCGGACGCGCGCCTCCTCGGGCTGCCCTTCGGTCGGCAGCGTCCAATGCCGCGTGGCACCGCCCTCGCGCACGACGACGTCGGTGTTGCTGGCGCCGAAGTCGACCGCGGCGACGGGATGCATCGAATCGTCAGCCACCACCGTCACTGCCCCGGGTGGTACGTGCGCTTGGCGTTCTTCTCCACGTCGTCGCGATAATAATTGACCGCCTTGAACTGCCCCTTCGCGTAGTCCTCGGCCTGATTCATGAAATACGGCGACGCCGGGTCGCCGCTCACACCGCCGGCCAACGACGTCTTGGCCACGATACGCGGCCCGAATTCCACCGCCGCGATGAAGCTGTTGCCGCGGTTGCCGTAGATACGCTTCGTGGCGCGCACGCCGTTCTGCGAGAACGCGGCCAGCGAACCCCAGTTCGACGTCGTGAATGGCACCGGGATGCTCGGCTTAGCATCGTCGTACACCGCCGTGATGCGTCCATCGAGCCGCTGGAAGCGATTGATCTCGCCCCACGGCGTCTTCCAGCTGCCGAAGTCGCTGGCCAGCTTGTCGGCGCTGCGCGCGAGGGCGCCAAGCATCGCCGCGTTGTCGCGGCTCGCATTGCGGTTGGTGCGGGAGACGCGCCCCATCTCTTCGCCGTACGCATTCGCCAGCGACATCGCCACGGACGTGAGGCCGTAGCGATAGTCCCAGCTACGCAGCACCGCGATCTGCTCGGCGAGCCTTGTGCGCAGCGTGTCGGCGCCGGGCAGCGCATCCCACGCCCCCACCAGCGGCGGAATCATCTGCTCGAATGCCGGGAGATAGCTGTCGTACGCCGCGGCGATCAGCTTATCGACGGTGAAGTCGGTACGACCATCCAGCACGCGGATGGCGTGGATGCCGCGCGCGTTCTCGTCCTGATACTGCGACATGTACTTCGGATAGTCGCCGATCTTCGGGCTGTTCGGACCGGCCGCGGTGAACGGCCAGTTGTTGGTGTTCATCAGCCAGCCGGTGGCCGGGTTCGTGACCATGATCGTTTCGTCGATCGCATGCAGCCCCTGCCACTCGGTATCGGGCGTACCGCCATCGACCGGGCGCGTGTAGTCGTACTTCGGATTCCGCTTCGGAATGAAGTCCCCGTTCACAAACGCAATCGTGCCGTTCGCGTCGGCGTACACCGTGTTGTTCGACGAATTCGTGCGCAGCTCCATGACTTTCTTGTAGGTCGCGAAGTCGCTCGTCTTCGTGCGCCCGAACGACTGCATCAGCGCCTTGATCGGCTCCTGCATTAGACGGACGGCCACCCACTTGCCGTTGTCGCCACGGATGATCGGCCCCTGATGGCTGAAGTACGCCGTGACCGTTTTGCGCTGTAGGCCGGTAGCGGTCTTGTACGGCAGCACGATGCGCTTGGCCTGCATTTCGCGTTCACCGCCCGCGTACTGGTAAAACGCCTTGCCGTCACGCTCGGTCACCGTAAGCTGATACTCGTCAGCCACGTCGCCGCCACCGGTGGTGTGCATCCAGCCGTTCTTGTCGTTGAAGCCCTGATAGATGAAGAACTGCCCCCACGTGACGGCGCCGTAGGCCTTGAGCCCTTCCTCGCTGGTCACATGAATTTCCGGCCGAAAGTAGTGATCGGTGTGCGGATTGATCAGCAACAACGCATGGCCGTTGGCGGTGTTCTTGGGTGAGATCGCGAAGCCGTTCGATCCTGTCGGCTCACGCGGCTCGAACTCGGCGTCGAGCTCTTCGCGCGACGGACCGGCGGGCGTCATGCCCATGCGCGGCGCATAGAACTGCTCGATGCCACCGGCGTTCACACCGGCGATGTCGCCACCGATGCTGCCTTCGGTGAACGTGAGCGCCATCCACGGCTCGAACTTCGTGAGCAGCTTCGGCTTCACTTGGCGGTGCGTGGCCAGATAGTAATTCAGTCCGTCGGCAAAGCTGTTCATCAATGCCTTGAGCCACACCGGACTCTCGGCGTACTTCGCTTTCATGTCGAGCGTGTCGATGAACAGCTTCATGCGCAGGTCGCGCCAGAGCGCGCCCTCGCCTTCCACTTCCGACGTGCGGCCCATCGCAGTGATGTAGTTCGTCTCCACGCGATTGAAGTCGTCTTCGGCCTGCGCATACACCATACCGAACACCGCATCGGCATCCGATTTGCCATACACGTGGGCAATACCGTACTGATCGCGCATGATCGTGACGCGGTCGGCCTGCTTCTTCCATTTCGCCGGCTGCGCCGACGAGACAGTAGGCACGACGAACGACGCGAGCAGCAGAGTCGCCGCGATGGCGGAGCGGAGCATGATGCGCATGGAAAGGCCTACCGTGGTCTACAAGGTGGGAGTTACAGGCGGTACACCGAGATGGCGCTGTCGTCGAAAATCTGCGTGTGCTGCGGCTTCACGATCGTGGGGAGAACGTGCACGCGCGCATGCTCGATGGCGAGGATCGTCGAGAATTTCTGCCGGTGCCAGCTCTCAATGAGCCGGTCGAGCATCTTCGATTCGTATGGGGGATCGGCAAAGGCAATGTCGAACTTCCCCGACGGTAAGGCGCCCGCGAACGGCAAGGCGTCTTTCTTGTACACACGGGTCTTTTCGCGCACGCCGAGGGCGGCAATGTTGGCCTTCAACGCGTGCAGACTCGAGGGACGGAACTCGACAAAGTCCACGTACTTGCCGCCGCGTGAGATCGCTTCGAGACCGAGTGCGCCGGTACCGGCGAACAGGTCGATGATGCGCGCCCCTTCGAGATCGTTGCGCAATAGGCGCATGAGCGCGACGCGCACCGTCTCCCCCGTGGGGCGCACCCGGAAATCATTGGGTGAGGTGAGGTGTCGTCCTGCAAACTTTCCGGCCACAATGCGCATAACGGTCTTCTGTGCTACTCGGGTTGGTTGCGCATGTGATCGGCCAGCTGGTGCATCCTGAGTCGCAGATATCCGCGGAGTTCCTCGGACATCGCGTGCTCGGTCAACGCCTGATCCATGCACCACAGCCACTCGTCCCGCTCACGCGCGCCGATGGCAAAGGGAAAATGCCGCATCCGCAGCTTCGGATGACCGAACTGCTGCACGTACAGGTCCGGCCCGCCCGTCCATCCGGTCAGGAACAGATAGAGCTTCTCGCGAGACGCCTTGAGGCTGGTCGCGTGAAGCGCCCGCACGTGCACCGCGTCGGGCGCGGTGTCCATAAGGTCGTAGAAGCGATCGACCAGCGCACGGATGCCGGTCTCGCCGCCGAGGTCGTCGTAATGAGACATGAGAAGGACGAAGACTAGCGTCCGAGGGGTCACCGGCAAACAACGCCGAGAGTAAACGGCGCCAAGAATCAGGGGCGCGAAGGGGAACGGCGCTAAAAGTGAAGGGCGACAGGGCGAACCGCGCGGACCCCCCCGTGAGGTGGCCGGATGCGCGTGTTTCCCCTGTCGCCCTCGGCTGTCCGCGCCGTTCACTCTTGGCGCCCCTTACCTTAGCGCCCGTAACTCTCAGCGCCGTTTACTCTTAGCGCCGTCAGCAGGTGACTAATAGCGCGGCCATCTCTGCGGCGTCCCCACCGGCGCCCGTCCCCGGTCGATCACTTCGCCGATCACCGTGCCGATCATCCCGCCATTGCCGCCTACGCGGGTGCCGATCCGGGTGCCGATGCGGCCGCCCGTCCGCCGTCGATCGTGCTCCTCGCAGTGGTCCACGCCGGCACTGGCACCGCGGATCACCACGCCGATGACCCCGCCCCAGCCTCCGCCGCGCCGTCCGCCGTCGCCGTTGGTGCCGCCGGTGCCGTGATCACGACCCGCCTCCTCGTCACCGCGAGCCGACGGGCCCGACGTGGCCACGGCCTCGGTGGAGAGGTCGGGCGGGGCCTGCACGCCCGGTTCCGTGTTCGGGGCCGTGTTCGGGGCCGTGTTCGGGGCCGTGTTCGGCTCCGGACTCGACTCTGGGCTCGGGGCCGGCGCTTCACTCACCGATTCCGACGTCACCGACTCCGTGACCGGCGCGCTCGGCGAGGGTCGCGCGCTCCGGCGCGGCGCTGGCACGGCATCGCGGCGACCAGCCTGATCGCCGCTGGGCGCGCCCGTGGGCCCGCCTTCGATCGACGACACCACAGCCGTGCGCGGACGCTCGGCGGCGGTGGCCATCTGCAGGTCTCGCTCGAGGTCGGCCGTCATCGCGGTCTGGTCGCGTTCGCCGCCGCAGCCACCCAGCGCAAATACCGCGGCCATCCCCGATACGACTGCCGCCGTCTTCATCGACTTCCGCACGCGCTCCTCCTGGCCGATCGGCCGAGTGATCCCCCTACAAAGTGCACCGCAATGACTGCGCCAGCCAGCGGTCGGCGGCGCTGAGAGGGAACGGGTCGACAAGTCGCGTTGGACCGTCCTCTCACGGTGACGAC
>CAITQY010000110.1 GCA_903894655.1 uncultured Gemmatimonadota bacterium | reverse complement strand
GCATCGGCAAACGCGGTGCATGGATGACCGAGGCCAACGCGCGCGCGAAGGGATACCGCGCGGCGTACAAGCGGGCATGCGGCACGTGATGCGCACCATCGTCGCCCGCATGTGTGTCGGCATCGCGGTGCTCGTCGCATGCAGTGCTCCGGCGCTGCTCGCCGCGCAACCCGCCTGCGGCGTAGACCGCTGGCCCGTGAAGACGCTCGCCGATCGTGATCGGGGCTCGGTGTCACTCACCGACGTGGTACCCACCACCGTGCGCGCGCTGGGTGCGCTCGACATTCCCGAGGTGCCCTATCCCAGCGATCGCCGTCTCGCACCGCACGAGCTCCGGCTGTATCGCGTGACGGCCATCGTCTGGCAGATCATTACCAGCGAAGACGATCGCGACTGGCACATCGTGCTGCGTGATCCGGTGGACAGCAGCAGCATGATCGTGGAGATCCCCGATCCCGCGTGCACCGCGGATCCCACGCTCGCGGCACGCTTTCAGGCCGCCCGCGATGCGCTGCGCCGCGTACCGAAGCGCGGGCAGGCGACGTTTACTGGCGTTGGGTTTTGGGACTTCATTCACAACCAGCGTGGGCGCGCCAGGAATGGCTTCGAGTTACATCCGGTGTTGGCGATCGAGCGATTGTAACGCGTTATCTGGTAGTCACTTATAATGTATCCGGAAAAAAAAGTGCTCGTTTGTTTCCGTATGTACTCGATACGGAAGGCATTCTTGCTATATCCGTTGGATTGTGAAAACAAACTGGCATTTTCTTTCTGAATAGTCATCTTTACCACGATGAATCCTTCGGACTTCCGCTCCCAGCGCGCTGGTTCCCTGGAGCGTCGCGAGATGACCAACGGGCTCGAATACTTCGCCTTCGTCCCCACAGGGCTGCCGCCAAGCCTGGTCTATGACGAGGAACTGATCGGGTTGCTCTCCGATGCCGATGCGGCTGTCGGCGAGCTGGCCGGGGTCGGTGGTCAGCTTCCGAATCCCCATGTCCTCCTTGGGCCCTATGTGCGTCGTGAGGCCGTGCTCTCCTCGCGCATCGAAGGCACGCAGGCGTCACTGTCCGATGTGTTCGAGGATGAGGCGCTGCATGACGACCCCACGGCGGACTCCCCCGACATTCAAGAGGTCCGCAACTACGTGACCGCACTGGAGTTCGGTATTGCGCAGGTTCGGGGCGGTCAGACCGTCGGCAACGCGCTGCTCCTCACGCTGCACGAACGGCTCATGGCCGGCGTGCGTGGCGCCGACAAGAGTCCCGGCGCGTTCCGCGTCTCCCAGAACTGGATCGGGCACCGGGGCAGCACGCCTGCGACGGCGCTGTTTGTGCCGCCGCATCCCGACGTCCTGCCGGGCGCGCTGTCGGCGTGGGAACGCTTTCTCCAGGAGCGCGGGCGACAGATGCCGCCACTGGTCGTCTGTGCGCTCCTGCATCAACACTTCGAAACGCTGCATCCGTTTCGGGATGGCAATGGTCGCATCGGGCGGCTGTTGATCCCGTTGTACTTGTTGGAGCGCGGTCGTCTGCCCCTCCCGTTGCTGTACCTCTCCGCCTACCTCGAAGAGAACAAAGCCGAGTACGGTCGCCTCCTGCAACGCGTGCGCACGGATGGTGACTGGGAGGCGTGGCTGCGGTACTTCCTCCGTGGCGTGTTGGAGACGGCGCGGGACGCCGCCTCGCGGGCGCGAGAGATCCTGGACGCCTACGAGCGCGCCAGAGAGGCCGTGGCGGGAAACGCGCACAGTGCGCGCTTGCTCAAAGAGTTGCTGCGGAATCCGTTCGTCTCCACCACGCGCGCCGCACGACTCCTCGGCGTAACGGCGCCGACCGCACGGAACGCGATCGACGTGCTGAAGACCGCCGGCGTGCTTCGCGACGGCCTCAAGCGAGGGCGAACCCCATTGTATGTCGCCCACGCCTTCCTCGAGCTCTTCACGCGACGAGGGTAGCCTCCGCCGCGGTCATTAAGCCTTCGCCAAAGCACCTCGCATCACGCGAGATGTTTCTCGATGCGGGATCACGTGAGGGCACGCGCGCGGTGGCGGATTTGGCAAGGAATTCTCGCGAAAGCAACGCCTTCACTAGTGAGTATGCAACGCCACGGCCATGCACCTTGCAACGAACCTGATGGCCAAAATGCAGCAACCGCCAGAACACGGATGACACCGAGCACACCGAACCAACACCGATAAGCAACCCTCGCACCTCCAGCGCGAGCGAGCGGCCGCCAATCCCAAGGGCTCAGGGGAGTCGGCCGTTACCGACGCCCCGTAACGCCTCACCGGTACTGCGCGCAGGGGAGTCTTGCGCCGCGCCCGGCACTCGCCGAGCGCGGTCGCTGACACTCAGGAACCGCTGGATGCAACCAGGACGATGAAGGCGACCGTCCCCAGCAGGCCCCCCTTGAGCGATGTGGACTTGCGGCGGGCGCGCACCTTGTCCGCGTAGCCCTTCTCGTAGATCGCCTGCACATCTGGCGACAGGTTGGCGATCGCGAGCTTCTTCTCGGCCGGCAGCTCCGGGGTACTGGTGGCCGCTACGGCATACGTGATCGTGGTGCCGATCAGGCCGGTGACGGCGCCGATCGCCACCGAGCGACCGAACCACCCGCCGGTGTTGAGGGCGGCGATCTCGCCGTCGAGACGCGCCTTCGCCATGGCCACCTCGGGGGACTGGCCGCTGACCGTAGCGGCGGCCGGCTGCTGCTGCGCGTACAGCGGTGCGCTGAACACCAGCATGGAGGTGAGGACTACCGCGAGCGCGTGCGTGCTGATTTTCATTGTCGCTCCAACAGGTTGGGGAAGGGCCCATCCCCCGACATTCAGGGGAGAATGGTGCGTGGATGGTCATTCAAACCACCACGCGTCACGCTACCTGGAGGGTCTGACAATGCATGTGTGACAGACAGGTGACGCGGTCGCGCCAGATTCTCCGCATCACAGACCGGTCGGCAGCTTGTGATCTGCCCGGACGCACATAATCTTTCCTCACATGGAGGATGCATTATGACACCGAGCACGCTCTCGCGTCCCACGACGTTTCTGGCGCCCCTGAATATCCGCGAGGTGGCATTCGTGCTGGACCTCAACGAGCGACAGGTCAACCAGGCGATCGACCGAGCAAAGCTGCGCGTCTTTCGCACGGGGCGGCTTGCTGCGCAGAAGAAGGCCCGGACGATCTTGTTGCCAGACCTCTTCTCCTACGCGGTGGAAGAGCGTACGGCCGCATTGGTCTCGTTCACCAAGGCCGGCCGTACGACGCTGCATCGCGCGATGAAGGCCTCGGCGGTGCAAGACGTGTTTCGTGCGGTCGATGCCAACATTGCCGCCCTCTCCGAGTATCCGGCGCACGCGAGCGTCCTTACGTCCACGATGCAAGACGCGACCGACCAGCTCAATACGGTGATCGCCGCCCTCGAGATCACGATCGGACCGATTCGCGTCGCGCTGGGCGAGGTGATTGCACCGCTGCTGTCCGGCGTAACGCAGGTGGCGGTGAGTCGTGGGGCGGTGGTGTCTGATCCAGGCATTCGCGGTGGCGAGCCCGTGATCGCCGGCACGCGTATTCCCGTGTACATGCTGGCGGATCTGAAAGCGCAGGCGGTGAACGACGACGTGTTGCTGGCGGACTACCCGTCGCTGACGCAAGCGCTTCTGACGCAGGCCCTCCTCTATGCGCAGCTCCACCCCCGGGCCGGCCGGCCGAAGCAGCCAGATGCGTCGTGGCGAAAGGATGAGCCAGTATTCCGGCTGGCGGCCGGTGCGCGTCGCGTGTCCCAAACTTCGCGCAAAGCGGCCGCGCGTTCGGGCACGACCTCAACGAAACCCGCACGCGGCTAGCGTTGAGTGGCGACAGGGAAGCAACCACCAAGCCCCCAGCGCCAGCGAGCGGCCACCAATCCGAAGGGCTCAGGGGAGTCGGCCGTTACCGACTCCCCGTATCGTGCCGCATGGGGCTCGCGGATAGACGGACGCAGTGACGCGAGCGAGGTATACCACGCGCTCGCCAGCGCCGCACAACTCGCACAGGGCCTAACCGGTCAGGTGTGTCATGGCGTTCATTTCCTCATCGACGAATGTGTGTCACCGCTGCTGGTCCAAGTGGCGAACGACTTTGGCTACCCGGCCACGTTCATCCATCATCGGAACTGGGGCTCACTCAAGGATGAGCAGATCTGCCCTCGTCTCCTCAAGGACGATCTCACCCTCGTGACGAACAATCGCGAAGATTGGGCCGAGCTCCTTGGCGACAGCGAGCTACACCCAGGCCT
>CAITQY010000109.1 GCA_903894655.1 uncultured Gemmatimonadota bacterium | reverse complement strand
CGTCGGAGGCAGACGACGAAGGCGGCTGAATTGCGTCATCGGGAGCGGACGCCGGTGCGGACGCCGGTGCGGACGCCGCAGCGCGTGCCGCGACGCGCCCCGCTGGCCCCGGTGTCCATTCCGCCGGAAGTCGCCGCGATCGCGCGCGCCGCGGCGATGGCGCTACCGACCGCCGGGACGCCCGTTCCCCACTCGCTGCCGCGTCCGGTGCCAGGCGCCTTGATCCAGACGCAAGCCGCCTGAGACGCGACTTGCCTGACGTGACGTACGTGAGGCGAACGGCGTGCGGCGAACGGCGTGAGGCGAACGGCGTGAGGCGGCGCTCCGCGTGGTCGTGGTGTCGGCCAACAACGTCGTGATCGAGGTAGACAAGATCGCGAGCACGGAGTCAGATTGACTGCGGCGATTTTCCTTCGGCCCCACAACTGCTTCGAGAGATTCCATGACCGATTCCGCAATGTCCATGCGTCACGACGACCTGCCACTCAGCGACGACCAGCTCGGCCAGATCGCCGGTGGGGGGCCGCGCAGAGGCGGAGGCAAGAATGACTCCGGGACGATCTCCATCAGCATCGTGTGCGATAAGTGCGGAGTGAGCGTCACTGACATCTCAGCCCATCAGGCGGCGGGGTGTTCTGTCTAAGTCGTGTCGGCGCCGGCTCACGACGCAAACCCGGCCGCACCCGCACCACCCGCACGGTTGACCTCGGCGCTTGACCCTAACGGGGCCAAGCGCCGAGCTTCTTGGTATGACATTCCGCGCAGTGAATCCGGCGACCGGCATCGCCTTGCACGCATTCCCGCCGCTCACGGCAACGGAGCGCGACGCGCTGATTGCACGCGTCTCTCGCGAACAGCGCCTGTGGCGGCGCACGCCCCACGCGCAGCGAGTGCGCTTCGTGCAGGCGCTCGGCGTGGCCGTACAGGCGCATCGTGAAGCCTTGGCCGACTGGCTCTCGCTCGAAATGGGCAAGCCGATCATGGCCGCGCGCGCCGAAGTCGACAAATGCGTGTCGCTGTGTGAACAGGCGCCGGCCCTAGCGCAGGCCGCACTCGCGGACGACGTGCTCCTGCTCGACGACGCGCACGACGTGCGCATTCAGTACGCGCCACTGGGCGCAGTACTGGCCATCATGCCGTGGAATTTCCCCTACTGGCAGGCGCTGCGCTTTGCCGTGCCCACGCTTTTAGCCGGCAACGGCGTGTTGATCAAACCGGCCGGCTCCGTGCCTGGAGGAGCGAGACTACTCGACACCTGCTTCGCCGAAGCGCGCGCCGCCGCGCGGGCCGATGATGCCTCGATGCCCGACGCGCCTTGCCACATGGCCTTCATCGAGATCGAGGCGCTCGACCGCGTCATCGCCGATGAACGCATCGCCGGCGTGACGCTCACGGGCAGCGATCGCGCCGGACGACACGTCGCGTCCGTGGCCGGACAGTATCTCAAGAAAGTCGTGCTGGAGTTAGGCGGCAGTGATCCATTCATCGTGCTGCCCGATGCCGACATCGCACTCGCGGCCTCGCAGGCGGTGGCGGCGCGCACCGTGAACTCGGGCCAGTCGTGCATCGCGGCCAAACGCTTCATCGTCTGCGACGCCGTGTACGACGACTTCCTCGAACGCGTCGTGAGCGGCATGCGCGCCTTGCGCGTTGGCGATCCGCGCGATGAAGCCACACAGATCGGGCCGATCGCCACCGAGAGCGTGCGCGATGGCCTCGCCAGGCAGGTGACCGACTCCATCGCGGCCGGCGCGCGGGCCCTCGTGGGCGGCTCCACCGACGGACTGGCCGGGTTCTTCTATCCGCCCACGGTCCTCGTGGATATCCCCGACCACGCCCCCGCCGCCCGGGAAGAGTTGTTCGGTCCGGTGGCGTCGGTGTTCCGCGTGGCCGATGTCGCCGCCGCGATCGCGAAGGCCAACGACACCCCGTTCGGATTGGGCGCCAGTGTGTGGACCCGCGATCCCGCTCTCGCCACGCAGTGCATCGAAGGGCTCGATGCCGGCATGGTGTTCGTGAACGAAATGGTGGTCTCCGACCCGCGCTATCCGTTCGGTGGCGTCAAGCAATCCGGCATGGGCCGCGAACTCGGCCCACTCGGATTCCGGGAGTTCACCAACCCGAAGGTGGTTCGACGGGCTCGTCTTCCTGAAGTCCCTCGATGAGTCTCCGCCACCACGGACGCTGATCCTCCGCCCGACGCGTGGCACGCACCACCTGTCGCCACGCCACGCGCATTTCCAGCGCATCGGCGAAACGATCTTCGACGCGCGCGGCGAGCCCGCGCAGCAGCCAGCCGCCGAGCGCCTCAGGGAATCCATCCTCCGCGAGTCGCGCCGGCAACGTGTCCGACAGCTGCTGCGCCAGAATCGTCTCCGCCGGTCCATCGCCGAACGGCGCGCGTCCGGTGAGCACGAAGTACACGATGCTCGCCAGCGCATAGCAGTCGGTGGCCGGGCCCTGCGCCTCACCCAGCAGCTGCTCGGGGGCCGCGAACGACGGCGTCCCTGAGGTCCCCGCGCCTTCTTCCCCAAGGGCGTACGCAATACCGAAGTCACCGATCCGCCACCGGCGATAGCGATCGATGAGAATATTCTCCGGCTTCAGGTCGCGGTGGATGATGCCGCTCGTATGCGCGGCATGCAGCGCTTCGAGCACTTCGTCCACCTGCGGCGCGATCTCCTCAAACGGCCGCGGACCGCTGCGCGACAGGAGACTGGCCACCGACCCGCCTTCGGCCAGTTCCATCGTGTACCAGACGATGTCGCCACGACTATCGGTGTCGTAAATGGGCACGATCGCCGCGTGCGCGAGCTGCGCCGCGAGTCGTGCTTCGCGACGGAATCGCGCCACCGCGGTGTCGTCCTTCGCGATGTTCGGATGCAGCACCTTGATCGCGACTTCCCGCGAGAGCGACAGATCGCGAGCGCGCCACACACTCCCGAACATGCCACTCCCGAGCGGCGACAGGATTTCGTAGTCGTCCGACGTGGCCCACCGCAAGCGCGCCTCCGCCGAATCGAGCGCGGTCGGCAGTTCGTCGCCCTCCGGCGCGATCATCACCTGCCGCACCGACACGTGCCGGTCCATATCACGCAGCATGGCGGCAACGCTCGGAAACCGGTCTTCCGGCTTCGGCGCGAGGGCGCGCTCCATCACCGCCGCCAGCGCCTGTGGACAGTCCGGGCGCAGCAACGAGATCGGCGGCACGTCGTGTTCGGGCGGCGTCTCGCCGGTCAGCATGGTGAACAGCATGGCGGCGAGCTGCCACTGATCCGATGCCGCCGTGGGACGCCACCCGGTGGCCGACCACTCCGGCGGCCACGGCGTGTACGCCGTGTCGGGCTGCAGTCCAGCCGGACGCTGATCGCGCGGCAGCACCCACTCCCATCCGAGCACCCACAACCGCCCACCGGGCGTCAGCCAGATGGTGCTCGCCGAGATCGCGCCGTGCGAGGCGCCCGTGTCGTGCAGATACGCCAGCGTGCTCCCGGCCTCGCGCAGTACCTGCAGCGCGAACGGGATCGCCTCCGGGCCGAGCCGGGTGACGCGCGCATGCACCGTTTCCCCACCGATCCAGCGGCGAAGATACCCCGGGCCACGTCGGCTCTCCTGATACGACGCCCAGAAGTGGTACGTGGTGGGAATCGAGGGGTGGTTCCGGTGCGCCAGCGCTCGCGCTTCGTGCTTGAGCCACTCTTCGTGACTCGCGTCGGGCGCGCTCACCAGCGAGAGCGACCGACCGAGGGCGTCGATCACTTCCTGATAGTGCCGGTGCTCGCGTTGAATCGCCTCGTGGCCCCACGACCAGCCGGGGGGCAACGACCACGCCTCGAGATGCGGAGCCGGCGACGTGGTTTGCCGATGATCGGGAGGAGGCGCGGACTGACTCATGACATGCAGTGTAACGCCCTGAGCGACGTCATGGGCTGCTCAGCGGTGCGTGGCGCGGCGAAGGGTGAGACGAACGGTTGTCCCGCCCCCCGGAATGCTCGTCAATCCGATCGTCCCGCCCCACCCCTCGATCAACCGCCGACTGATCGCCAGCCCCAGGCCACTACCGCTGGTTCGGGTCGAGAAGTGCGGCTCAAACACCTGCGGCAGCACATCGGCGGCGATGCCGGTGCCATCGTCGTTTACGTCGATCACGACGTGCGTGGCGGTGCCTGACACGTGCACCGATACGGTCCCCGCATCGGCCAAGCGGGCATTCTCGAGCACGTTCAGCAGCACTTCTTTCAACTCATCGCGCTGGGCCAGCGCCATGCCCTGCTCCGCCCCCGGTTCGGGCGCGTCGATGTGCCAGCGCACCCCAGCCTCTCGCTCACCGTCTTCGCCCAACCGCTCCAGCGCCATGACGTCATGGACTACGGCCGCCACATCCACTGGCACCGCCGGCGTGCGATCCTCCGGCGCGGTGCCATACCGGCTGAACGCCCGCGCGATCTCGTCGAGACGATCGATCTCGGCCAGCACGCGCGACACGTTGGTGGTGAGGATCTCGCCGAAATCGCCGCGCTGGTCGCGATAGGCGCGCAACAGGTGCTGCACGCCCAAGCGAATCGGCGTGAGCGGATTCTTGATTTCATGCGCGACCTGCCGTGCCATCTCGCCCCACGCCAAGACGCGTTGGGCGGAGGCGAGCTCAGTGACGTCATCGAGCGTCAACACCGCACCGCTCGGCAATCGCGTGAGCCGTGCGCGCATCTGGCGGCCCAGCACCATGAGCTCGAACGCTTCCTCGTCGCTCGTGCTGTCCAGAAATGCCGTGGAACGCTCGACCAGGGGGGCGAGCGTGGCCGGCAGCGACTGCAACGACACCCCCGACGTCCGCAGCGACAGCCCGAGCATCGCCTCCGCCCGTGGATTGGCAATCAGGATATCGCCGCCAGCTTCGGCCGCGAGGGAGGGAGACCGGAGCGCCAGCACACCGCTGGCCACGTGCTGCAGTACGGCCTCGGTGCGGCGCTGCGCGGCCACGAGCGCGGCACGACTGGTGGCGAGATCATCGGCCATCCGCCCGAACGCGCGATACACCGGCGCAAACTCCGTGGCCGGTGCGGTGCCCAGCGCTGGGGCACGCCCACCAGCGGCGATCGCGAGGGCTGCTTCGCGCAGGGCCCCGACGGGGCGCGCCAGCGACCGGGCCGCCAGTCCGCTCGACCAGAGCGCCGCCAGCGCCCCCAGCATCGTCGCAAACAACAGCAGAACGCCGAGATCCTCGCGGCGGGCATCAAGGGCGAACTCATCGCCACGCGCCGGCGTGGCCAACACCGACGGACTGGACGGTGCGAGATGCCGGAAGCCCACGAGCGTGCGCGCATCGCCCAACGCCATGCGTCGGGTCGCGAACACGTCGTCGGTGCCGAAGTCGTCCGTGGTCGCGTCGCCGCTGCCGAGCGACACCGGCAGCAGCCGACCGAGTGGCGCGAGCGCATCGAGCAACGAGTCGCTGGCCGTGACCAGCTGCCCATCGCGATAGAGAAACAGCGGCGCGCCCGTGCTCGACGGCGCCGTCCCGACCGCACGTTGATCCTGCTCGGCCGCCGCCACACGTAGAGTTTCACGAACCAGCAGTTCGCGCGCGGCGCGGTCGTCGTCCTGCAGGCGATACCACGCCCACGCCGCAAAGAGGGTGGCCGGCACGATGAAGAACGTGAGAAGCGCCCCGCTCAACCGGACGCGGTACGAACGCGACCAACGCGCCCGACGCAGTCGCAGCAGCCGGCCCAGCGCACCATCGGCGAGCGCCGTGGCCGACCAGAGCAGCAGCACCACGATCACATCGAGCAAGACCAGCAGGGCCCCGCGCGGCAGCAACACATCGAGCGTGCGGAGATCCACTTCCACGTGCACGCGACGCAGGTCGATGCGCGTCCCGGCCACCCCATCGCCGTGCATCGCATCACCACGGCGGCGCCATTGCAGCGGATGCGCGACCGTGTCGCCGACCAGTGGCACGGCCAACGTCAGCTTGTACGGCGCCTCCGTTCCGCGGGCACCGGTCACGCCGGTAAACGCCGCGAACGGATCGAGTGGCAGCAAACGCGTGCGGGGAGGCACGGCGATCGTCGTAACGACACTGTCCAGCGCCGGCACCGCTGCGACCAACAGCGTGGTCGGTCCATCACCGACCGCACGAATTTCCACGACGCCGCTCTCGCGCGCCATCGTCGCGATCACCGCCTGCGCACCGATCGTATCGTTCACCGGCGCCAGCGACAGTTCGGACACCGGCGTCGTGGTGTTGCCCGGTACCCAGCGTGCCAACCGCGCCGGGTAGCCGGCCAGCGCGAGTTCGCTCGCGGCGTAGCGGCGCAACAGCGCGTCGGTACTACGCACCGGCCGCGCTTCGTCGCGCATCGACGTCGCGAACCGTTCGAGCAGGCGATACGCATTCTCGTCAACCACCTCGATCCGCTCGAGGTCATGCTGTGCCAACGCCATCCGGGCGCGCACGGTCGCTCCCCAGGTCAGCGTGGCCGCCCCGGCGCCGGCAACCACGGCGGCCGCCGCCACTCGTGCGAGGCCGCGACGGGTGATCGCCAGGGCGCCAATGGCCGCGACCCACAGGGCCGGGTACCACGCGGGCCATCCGTCTGGGGCCTCCCAGAGGATCGGTGCGAACACGCCCGTCAGAAGGGCGAGGAGCGGCGCGACGCTGAACGGCAGTCCGCGCCGCGGCCCAAGCAGCGCCTGCCCCGCGGCGGCGCCCGCCAGCAGAATCGACACGCCGGCGAGCGCGAGCGCGAGCTGCCACGCGATCCACAACCCGAAACCCGCGCCGGCCGCCGGCAAAGCGATGCCACCCGCCAGATCCCGCAGCAGAAACGGTCCGCCCGACGCGACCAAGAGCACGACCGCCGCCGCGATCCACCGCGACGGCTTGTGGAACGACGAACGCAACACGAGCAAGAGGACGGCCAGCGCGAGGGCGGTCGTCATCAGCAGCGCGGCCACATTCGACGTGAGCGGCCCACCCATGGCCACGAAGTAGCTCGCCGGATCGAACAGCGACGACACGTTCGAGAGCGCGGTGAGCGGCGCCACCGCGATCGCGAGCACCGCCGCCGCCGCCGCCGCGACGCGTTGTCCGGTGCGGGCCGGTCGGCGCCACGCCCCGATCAGCATGCCGAGCAGGGCGAGGCCGAGCGACAGATTGGTGCGGGCCCGCGCGCGCTGCAACAACGAGAGTTGCGTCTCGCCCTCCGAGAAATCGAGGGCCCGCACGCGCGCCAACCGATTCGGCCCGTCGGGCACGACCACCACCGTTTCACCCGTCGCGACATTGGTCGAATCGGGCGACTCGATGATCGTGTGCGCCACATCAACGCGGCCGGAGAGCGTGCCCAGCAGGGGCTTGGCAAAGCGATCGGCGGGCGGCGCCGACGACACCAGGGCCACGGCCACCGCCTCGACCCGTCCATCGGCCGAGCGTGCGCGGGCGACGAGTGACGTATGGAACGCGCCGTCCACCAGGCGCACACCGACGGGAGCACTGGCCGCAATCGGCGTGCGGGTCTGACCCGCGCGCGCGATGAGCGTCCCATCTTTGAACACGAGGAGCGCGGACTCCACGCCACCTTCCAGCGGGACCGTCGCAACGCCTATTGCATCGAGCACGCGCTCCTCGGCCACACGACGCAACGTGTACGCGACGTCGGTGAGACGTGCCGCCACGCGCTGCGCCCGATCCTCCCGTTCACCGGCCGACCACGCCGCCCAATCCCGGCGAACCGAAAAGAGCGTGGCCGTTTCACCGACCGCGACGGTGACCGTAATCGCGAGCAAGACGACCGTCACCGTCGGGATCCCGCGCGGACGCCGCAGCGAGGGGAGCATCCACCCCGCGCCGACGCTCGCGAGAAGGGCGACGGCCAAGGAGGCCCACCCCGGCGCCTGTTGCCAGAGCGCGCAGGCGACAATGGCCGTGCTGGTTGCCGCGACCCATCCCAAAGGCCACGAATCGACGCGCGCCGCGCGGGGTGTGGAGACCATGGCCCCACAATACCCCGAGAACCCCGCCATGGCGAAGGGTCGCGCCTTGTCTGGTTATCTTTCCCCGATGCTTCCGTTTCGCCGATCCCGGCCTCTTGCTCCCAGCGTGCTGCCACTCGTTGCCACGATGCTCGCGGCGCCCCTCGTGGCGGCGCGCTGGCCGGCGTCGGTGGCATCGGCCAGGCCCGCCCAACCGCCGGCGCAGCTCCGCCTCGACGTGGGCAGCTTTACGCTCCTCGTGAACGGACAGCGCGCGGGACGCGAGCAGTTCTCCGTGCAGCGAATCGCCTCGCAGGACGGTGGTACCCTCGAGGCGCGCTCCGAATCGGCCCTCGGCGACCGACGCGTCGCCATGCGACTGGAAACGGATTCCGCCGGCACGCCCGTGCGGTATTCCGTCGAGGAGCGGCGCGGCGCCGACGTGACGCTGCGCCTCGGCGGGCAGCGCGTCCGCGGCCGTTTCGCGACGCTGGCCCGCAGCTCGACCGGAGAAGCCGCCCGCGAGTATCTCCTGCGCCCCGGCGCCGTCGTGGTCGAGGACGAGGGGATCGTGCAGTACGCCGTGCTCGTGCGCGACCGCACCCTGGGCGAGGGCGACGGGATCACGCTCCCCAGCCTGACCCCGATCGCCAATGCGCAAGGTGCCGTTCGTCTTGTGCTCGAAACCGGTACGGACACCATCGTCGTCGCCGGTGCGCGCCGCGCGGCGCGGCGGTGGCGCGTCACGGCCAGTAGTGGGGACCTGCGACTCGTGTGGGCGGACCTAGAAGGCCGCCTGCTCCGTCTCACCATCCCCGCGCGCAACCTCGAGGCCCTCCGCGACGACGTCCCCCGCTAAGGTGGTCGATTCACGCGGGGGGTACCCCCCCGGGCTCTCGGGCCTACTTACTGAAACCATAACGACTAGGGGTTCGTACACCCCAAGACTATGTCCTCTACCCTCTTCGTTCCCATGAGAATTCACGCTTTCGCGCTCGCGCTCGG
>CAITQY010000108.1 GCA_903894655.1 uncultured Gemmatimonadota bacterium | reverse complement strand
CACTCAGCGGCGTCGTGAGCCGACGCTCACCATCCGACGACACGAGTGTGAAGCTCGTCCCGGCACCACCGCCCGAAATGTCACACACCTGCCAGTCGCGACCGGTCACGAAAACGGGGCCGGCCCCCACAGCCTCGGCCCGAGCCGTGAGCAGTGCGCAAATTTCCGGCCGCGCCTCGCCGACCACAGCCGCCCCGCCACGCTTGTAAATCCCGGCTTTTTCGCCGGCAATAGATGCTAAGGTGTCGCCAAGAAACTCTTGGTGATCGAACCCGATCTGCGTCACGGCAGCCGCGAGGGGCTGCACCGTATTGGTGGCATCGAGTCGACCACCAAGTCCGACCTCCAAGATGGCCACATCGACCCGCTGCGTGGCGAACCACTCGAGGGCCATGGCCGTAGTCGCCTCAAAGAACGTGGCGCCGAGACGCGTCAGTTCCGGCTCCCACTGACCCAGCCACGCGGTGATCGCGCCATGTGGCATCGGCGCGCCGTCCACGACCACCCGCTCGGCGAAATCGACGAGGTGAGGTGACGTATAGCGCCCGACGCGCAGTCCCGATCCGCGCAGCATGGCGTCAAGCGTGGCGACTGTACTCCCCTTCCCGTTCGTGCCTGCTACGTGGAAGACCGGGTACGTGCCCTGCGGATTACCGAGCAACGCGAGCAATTCGGAGACGCGCTCAAGGCCGAGCCGCCACGCGCCGCCGGTTCGTGAGAACAGGCGGTGGAGGGCGTCGTGATACGCCGAATCGGCCATCGAGGCCCGTTCAGCCGCCGAGGGCGGCGGTGGGGCCAGCGTATTCGAAGTCAGCTTTCTTGCGCGTGCCCCGCCGAGGCGGGACGCCCGGTCATGTGCCGCATGAGCCGCGAGAGTGTGTCGCGTAGCTCCTTCCGGTGCACGACCTGATCAACCATACCCTTCTCGAGCAGGAACTCCGCCGTCTGGAAGCCCTCCGGCAGGTCCTGTCCTAGCGTCTGCTTGATGACACGGGGGCCGGCGAAACCGATGACGGCGCCAGGCTCCGCCAGAATCGCATCGCCAAGCATAGCAAAGCTCGCACTCACGCCACCCGTCGTTGGGTTCGTGAGCACCGAGATATACGGAATGCGACGTTCGGCGAGTTGCGACAGCACGGCCGAGGTCTTCGCCATCTGCATGAGGGAGAGAATACCCTCCTGCATGCGGGCGCCGCCCGAGGCGCAGACGATGACCAACGGATGCTTCTTCTCCAGCGACCGCTGGCCAAGTCGCGCGATCTTCTCGCCGACGACCGAACCCATTGATCCACCCATGAAGGCGAAATCCATGATCCCGATCCCCACCGGAAGCCCCTCGAGGAGGCCGGCGACGGTGAGAATGGCATCGCTGTCGCCCGCGTTCGTCAGGGCGCGCTTCAGGCGCGCCGGATAATCGGGGAATCCGAGCGGGTCGACGGAGCGCAGCTCACTTCCCACCTCGACGGTAGATCCCTCATCGAGCAGCATCGCTGCATAATCCCACGCCCGGACACGGCGGTGGAAATCGCACGCGGGGCAGACATTCAGATTCCGCAAGAACTTATCGCGGATATCCGTATGACCGCAGGCCTCGCATTTCTCCCACGTGTCAGGGGGAATCTCGAGACGCTCGCGTCGCGGCTGTCGGGGCTTTCTCTCCTTCCGGAACCAGGCCATATACTGGTAATGTTGACGTTCCGGCCCTCGAAGGCTAGACCTTGCGCGCAGGCGAGATCGGTGTCCCGATCGTTCAGAGGCCGATCGCGTCTGGCTGCCCGCGCCCTTCGGCGGAGATTCGGAGGAGGACGGCCACCGCCGTCCAACTGACCAGCAGGAACGAACCACCGTAGCTGAAGAACGGCAGCGGGATGCCGGTCACGGGCATGAGGTTGAGCGTCATCCCCACGTTCACGATCACGTGCACAAACCACGCCGACACCAGACCGAAGGCCACCAGGCTCGGAAAGGCGTCATACGCACGTGAGGCCACCCGCGTAGACCGGAGTAACAGCGCCAGGAATAACGACAGCGCGATGCTGACGCCGATGAACCCGAGCTCCTCACCGACCACCGAAAAGATAAAGTCGGTGTGCCGCTCAGGCAGGAACTTGAGCCGCTTCTGGCTGCCGAGCGTGAAGCCTTTCCCGAAGAGTCCACCCGAGCCGATCGCCACCTTGCTCTGCGTGACATGATAGCCGGAGGCCTGCGGATCGACGTTCGGGTCGAGGAACACTAAAAGTCGCTTCTGTTGATACGGCTTGAGCTTGTCCCACAGAATCGGCGCTACGCCACCCATGATGACGTTCATCAGCACAATGACGACGCCCTCGAGGAGATAGGGGCGGTACCAGAGCACCAAGGCGACCAACACCAGAAACCACGCACCCCAGACCCCCGTGCTGAACGCCAGCACAAGACTGATGGCCGGACTCGCCAACAGCAGCAGCAACGGCCATGCGACGCCCGCCCAGAAGAGCATGGCGAAGCAAATGCCAACGAAGACGATGCCGGTACCGAGATCCGGCTGCGCCATGACCAAGAGCCACGGTACACCGACCACGAGCAGCGGCCGCCACAGGTCCACCAGAGACCGTACCGATTCACGCTGCGCCGCGAGCACGCGCGCCAGCATGAGGGTAGTGGCCAATTTCGCCAACTCGGCCGGCTGACCGATGCGCACGCCGCCGATACTGAGCCAGCCT
>CAITQY010000107.1 GCA_903894655.1 uncultured Gemmatimonadota bacterium | reverse complement strand
ATCATCATCGCCTTCTTCGTAAATGGTGTGACCGGATCGCTGGGCGAGACGGAAGACATGGTCGGACGGGCTGCGCAGCGCGTCGTCGATTATTTCGACGGCCCAGCGGCTCTCGTACGGCGTTCCCCGGCACCGTAGCGGCGTGGCATCAGATGCGTCTGCGCATCGCTACGTTTTATCCGTTTCTCTTCTGCGAGTCCTCATGCGTTGGTCTGCTCCGCTCGTATGCGTCGTGGTATGCGTTGCGCCATTCACTGTCGCCTGTTCCGCCGGCGACAAGGCTGACGGGGGCACACCCGGCGCGTCGTTGCGCACACCGGTCTCGGCATCAGCCACGACGTCGGCCAAACCACTCGGCCACGCGCTCACCGGTACCTTGGTCGAGCGGATCGCGGTGCCGCCCTATGTCTACCTCCGGTTGAAGACGGCAACGGGCGAGCTGTGGGTGGCGGTGCTCGAGGCGCCGCTCACCGTCGGTGCGCAGGTGACGGTGTACAACGCTCTGCTCATGGAGCAGTTCGAGTCGAAGACGCTCAAGCGTACCTTCGACCGGATCTACTTCGGGTCGCTCGACGCACCCGGTACGCAGTCCACCGAGATGGCGGTCACGGGCGCCGAGCCCACCACCGCAGGCGCTCCCGTACCGCCCGACGCACAGGTCACACCGGTGGCCAAGGCGACCGGCGCCGACGCGCGGACGATCGCCGAGCTGTGGACGCAGAAGGATCGGTTGGCCAACACCGTAGTCTCGGTGCGCGGCACCGTGGTGAAATACAATGCCGCCGTGATGGGCAAGAACTGGATTCACCTGCAAGACGGCAGCGGTGACGCCGCCACGGGCACGCACGACATCACCGTGACCACGCTGAATGCGGTCGCGGTGGGCACCACGGTGACGATCACCGGTACGCTGCGCCTGAATCGCGATGTCGGCGCGGGCTACGCGTACGCGGTGCTGGTCGAAGACGCTACGGTCGTCGCGAAATAGGCGGCGTCGCGTCCCGCTGACTCGCCCCGGCGGCGCTGCGGCCGTATCCTTCGCGGATGAACAATCCGACCGGGGGCCGATCCGCCAGCGCCGACGTCCGCCACCAACCGCCATCGGCACGTAGCGCTGTTGCGTTTGCGTTCGCGTTCGCCTGCACGGTGTTCCCGATCGCCTCCGCGTTCGCGCAGCCAGCCCCCGTGATCACCGGCCCGCCCGCGCCAGTGGCCCCGGCGGTGATCACCCGCGACTCCGCGCAGCAGGCCACGGTGCGCGCCATCAAGCTTGCCGCACCACTCACGCTCGATGGCGTGCTCGACGAGGCGGTCTACACCAAGGAGGCCCCGTTCGGTGGCCTCATTCAGGTCGCGCCGGACGCCGGGGCTCCGGCCACAGAACGCAGCGACATCTGGATCACCTACGATGATCGCAACATTTACCTGTCCTGTCGCTGCTACGATGCATCGCCGCCCGCAGAGTGGATCGTGAACGAACTACGTCGCGACACCGGTGGTCTGCGCAACAACGAACACATCGGCGTCCTCTTCGATACGTTTTACGATCGCCGCAGCGGGTTTGCGTTTTACACCAATCCACTCGGCGCGCGCGCCGACTACTCCATCGTCGACGAAGGCGCCTCGAACACCGACTGGAATCCGGTGTGGACGTCGAAGACCGGACGCTTCGATGGCGGATGGACGGTCGAGATGGCGATTCCGTTCAAGTCGCTGCGCTATCGGGCAGGGCTGGATCAAGTGTGGGGCATGCAGATCCGGCGTTCGGTGCGGCACAAAAATGAATGGGACTACCTCACGCCGGTGCCGCGTATTCTGGCCGGCCCGCAGGCGCTGAATCGCGTGTCGGCGGGCGGAACGCTGGTGGGGCTCGATCTTCCCGAAACCGGTAAGAACATCGAGCTCAAGCCGTACGTGGTTGCCAGGACCACGACCGACCGCGTGCGCACGCCGGTCATCAACAACAGCGTGGGCAGTGAGATCGGCGGCGACATCAAGTACGCCGTCACGCCCAATCTCACGGCCGATCTCACGGTCAATACGGACTTCGCGCAGGTCGAGGCCGACGAACAGCAGGTCAACCTCACGCGATTCAGTCTGTTCTTTCCCGAGAAGCGCGAGTTCTTCTTGGAAGGTCGCGGGATTTTCGACTTCGCACGCGGCGGCAATGGCGCATTTGGCGGCAGCGGTGGTGCCGATACGCCGCAGCTGTTCTACACGCGGCGCATTGGTCTCGACAATGGCGGTGTCGTGCCGATCAACGTGGGCGGCCGACTCACCGGAAAGCTGGGTAAGTACGCCATCGGCCTGATGAACATCGGCACGTCGGGCGACGCGGCGTTCAAGGCGGACCCGACGAACTTCACGGTGGTGCGCGTGAAGCGCGACGTGCTGCAGCGCAGTTCGATCGGTGCCATGATCACCAACCGGTCGGTCGCTACGTCGCGTACGGGATCGAATGTCGTGTACGGTCTTGACGGCGCGTTCCTGCTATCGCAAGCCCTCACGGCCGGCGCGTACTGGGCGCAGGGTCAAACCACGGCTGTCGCGGGCGACGATCAGAGTTATCAGGGCCGCCTCGACTACAGCGTCGATAACTTCGGGGCGAAAGCCGAGTTTCT
>CAITQY010000106.1 GCA_903894655.1 uncultured Gemmatimonadota bacterium | reverse complement strand
CGCAACCGCTTGCGGCTGCGTCAGTTACCGTTTGGTGCGCCGCCACCATCTCAGCGGCAGATCGTATTAATAAACCGACGTACTGCTCTCGTCAAGGCGTCCGGTTGAGCTTTTTTTACGAGTTCGAAGCGCATTCGTGATGTTCACGAAGACCGCACCGCTCGCAGCCAGATCGGCCACCGCGCATCCCCGGAAGGACCGCGGTTGCCGTGCTTCGTACTCAGGCCTGCAGGCTATGTCTGACGACACGCGGCCCAATGAAGCAACGACATGCCAGCCAAAGCCGGCGAACGAGACCTCCGCACCGTCATGAACACCGAAGTGCCACGGTTGAGTCAGCTAGAGTCAACTGTCTCGGCGGGTCGGGGAAATAAACCGATCGGAGTCCAAGTGTCAACAGCTATTCGACGAATTCGGTGAGATAAAAAAGAGGCGGGCAATCTTCGCGATTGACCGCCTCTCTCGATCGGCACTGCTGATCAGCACTGCCCGCGATCGCGTGCTCAGTTCCCGCCACTGCCTCGCGGCTTCGCCGTCCGACCGGTGTCACCACCGCTAGACCCGCTGCTACCCCCGGTGCTGCCGCCGCTGGACCCGCTGGACCCAGACGAACCGCTGCTCCCGCTGCCGGATGACCCGCTGCCGCCGAAGACGCTGGGAGCCGGCGACGACGAGCCGCCGGAGCTTGCCCGCGTATATCCGCCACCACGGACCGCCCGTCCCGGATTGGAAGGAGACGCCGGATCGGCGTCCCCCCGATTGACGATGATGACCGGTGTGTTGCCCGGATAGTACCCGTTACCGAATCCGTACGGATTGTAGAGTCCGCCGTAGCCGTACCGGAGACTGTAGGCATCAAAGGGGCTCATCCCGTACTGCCAACCGAGCCCCCAGGCGCCCATCCCGCCAGGCCCATAGCAGAAGTCGTCCATCCCGCGGCACCCCCCACGCATCCGGGAACCTGAAATGCCGCCGGTCAGCAGCTCACTCGCCCGCGGGCGGTCACGATCCGCACTCGGGGTGCGAACCGCGAACGTTTCAGGGTTTGAGATCGCGATCATCAAGTCGATCACCCGTGATGGCATCCCCCCATCAGCCAGCCGCACAAGTTCCTTGCCGTTCACCGAAAACGGCTGCCGGGTCTCCGTGATCCAAGCCTCCGTCAAAGCCGCTGGCGCACGCTTGGCCACCGCGAGGACGTCGCTGTTGAGCAACGGCGCGCCAACGGCAAGGCGCAGGGACGGCGTGGACGGGGCGGCGCTCGCGCCGAGACGCGCCCACTCGCCCAGGGAGTCAACGACGTATCGCAAGGTCATCACCGACGTCGCGGAGTTGCCACCCACGTCGAGGTGCTGCACCTGCATCCATTCACCAGACGACGACATAGTCATCAGTCCAGTTTCCCGGCGCGTGGATCCACGACCGCAGGCGAGTTCGGCCTGCATGAGCAGCCGTCGGTCGTCGGGCATCCAAAGAGCGGTTTCAGTGCCAGTGCACCCGTCGACCGACTTCGGGGCGCGCGTCCCTGGCAGCGGAACGGCGGAGCGCGTCGCCACGTTCGCGCTGTCGAACACCACGAGGTCGACGCTGCCGATGATTGTGGTCGACGGTACCACACAGGCCATAGAGGGCGGCTTCGGCGTCTGCCCAACGCCGGTCTCGGTTGAGTGCGCAGACGGCGTCCAGCAGCCCATCCACGGCTGGAAGCGCGGGTCGACCGCGCTACCCGCCACTGTTTGCGCCGAGAGCAATCCCGCACTCAGCAGCGACGCGATCGCCGCGCTACGCGCCACGCTACGCGCCACGCGAAGCGCACCGACTCGATTGGTTAAGGTCATGACGTCGTCCTCAGAAGCGGAAGAGAAAGCCGGCGGTGAGACCGACACCAGACAGATCGATGGGTGAAAAACCGCGGAAATCTGAGCTTAGCGCACCACGCGCCTGCTCGTATCGCACCTCGGCATTGAGACCGACGTGCGGCGATAGCGAGTAGGTCGCGCCGACGGCACCGAACGCCATCGCGGAGACATCGGAGGACTTAAGCGAGGTGCGAAAGATATCGAACGTCTTGTAGTCGACGAATTCCCCGTCTTGCTTAAACAGGTAGTACATCATGCCACCACCCGCTGCGACGTACGGCGACACTGTGCTCGGCACCCACGCCAACCGACCGAGCGTGCGGCCTTCTGGCCGGAGATGCAGCTTGAGGCCCGCCGTGATCGGAATACGCCGGAACGTGGTGCGCTGTTCGATCGGCAGATCATCGGTGCCGATGAAGGCGCGATCCTCGGATCGTTTCAGGCGCGTGTTGATGCCAGTGCCGAGCAGCAGATCGACGCGTGAGTGCACGCGGAACGCGAGATCACCGGCGAGGGACAGCCCACTGAAGTCACCACGATCGACCGTCAGGCGCTCGGTGACGAAGGAGAACACGTCGCTGGAGGCATTCGCCCGGGCAAAGCCGCCGCGG
>CAITQY010000105.1 GCA_903894655.1 uncultured Gemmatimonadota bacterium | reverse complement strand
CTGAGGCGCAGGTACAGGGCTCGATGCTCGATGGCATCAGCGCCGCCTGGTTCCAGAAAGTCACGATCGAGCGTGGCGCGGCGGCGCAGACGAACTTCAACAAGTATCCGATGTTGCGTATGAACCATGCGCCGCCGGTCGTCGACGTGCATTTCATCCCGTCGTCGGCGCCGCCAACGGGCCTGGGCGAACCGGCGCTTCCGCCTGCCGCGCCCGCTGTGTGCAATGCGATTTTTGCGGCCACGGGGAAGCGCATTCGCACGCTGCCGATCGCTGACGATACGCTCAGGTGGTCGTAGCGGGGGGGCAATGCGAGCACCATGTCGCGACGCGAGTCGTGACGCGTGTCACAAGGCGCGTCGCGTGGCGGGCTACCGGTACAGCAACGCGGGCTGTACCCGTTCCGCCCAGTCGTCGAGGCGCGTCCAGTCGCGCACCTGCGCGAGGTCAATGTGCTCCGCCTCGCGATCGAACCACGGCTGTAGATCGGCGCGACCGATCAGCCGCGCCAAGTGACCGTGCCCTGAGGGATTGGCCGCCGTCGGATACGCGGCCCAGGCGAAGGCCGCGCGGTGCACGGTCATCACCGACGCCAGCAGCAGCAGGCCCAACGCGACCGGCCCCATGCCCAGCGCGTCGGCGGGCGCGATGCGGACGCCGTGACACGGTACATTCGCATACGGCGCCAGCATCGGCGTGAACGTGACCGGCGTACACGCGACGGCCCCGTGGGTCCGGCGGGCGACCTCGTGCGCCACCGCCGGCGCATCCATCCACGGAGCAGCTACCACCTGAAAGGGCATGGCCGTACCACGCCCCACGCTCAGATTGGTGGCCTCGAACAGGCATGTCCCCGGATAACAGGCGGCGCTGGCGTACGACGGCATCGACGGCGACGTGGGCACCCACGCACATCCGGTGTCCGGCCAGTGCATGGCGCGCGTGTACCCGTCACAGGCGATCACGTGCAGCATGGCGTGACGCGTCGAATCCGGAAAGCGCTCGCGTTGCCACAGGCGTGCGAGTTCCCCCAGCGTCAACGCGTGGCGCACGGGAATGGCGTCCTCGCCGACAAACGAACGGCACTCCTCACGCAGCACGGGGCCTTCGGCCTGTGACAGCTCCCCACCGAGCGGGTTGGGGCGATCGAGCACCACCAGCGGCACGCCCGCCTCGGCGCAGGCCGCCATGACGTGATACAGCGTCCACGTGTACGTGTAGAAGCGAGCACCGACATCGGGGATATCGAACAACAGCGCGTCCAGGTCGCGCAGCGAATCGGCCGTTGGTCGCAGGCGTTCGCCGTACAACGACAGCACCGGCACGCCGGTGAGCGCGTCGATGTCATCGCGCACCGGCGCGCCATCCGGCGCCGTGGCTTGCAATCCGTGCTCCGGGCCGAACAATCGCACCAGCGCCACGCCGGCCGCTGGCAGTACCTCGCGTAGGGCCTCGCGCGATCGCCGCGACGGGTCGGTGGCGAGGCGCGCGGCATCGTTGGTGACGAGGCCAACGCGCCGCATCGTCGTGGGTTGCGCGTCTGGCGGCGCGTCTGCCTGCGCACGCCACAGCGCTTGCAGTCGCGTCGGCTCAGCGCAGAGCCGATCGACGCCGAAACGCAGGCTCACGGCAACCGTCTGCGCGTGCGCATCGCTATTTCTTGTACGACACGAACTGCCCGCGGTCATCGATCACGTACGCCCGGTGGATCGTTCCCAGCCGGTCGCCGTTGGCGTCGAAGCCGATGATCGGACCGGTGATCGCGGGATAGTCCTTGAGGCTCTTGTGCAGCCACTCGGCCAGCACCTTCGGATCGGTGGACGTGGTCTGGGTCATCGCATGGCGCACCACACGGAAGGCGTCGGCCGCCATCATGGTCCACACGCTGTTGGGGGCTGCGCCGTACTTGGCCGTGTAGTCGGCCACGAACTGCTTGGCCTCCGGTGAGTCGAGATCGCTCGGCAGCGGTTCCGAGGTGACGATGAAGCCCTTGGCCACGCCCACGCCGGCGATCGTGACGAGCTCCGTGCTGCTCATGCCGTTGCCCCCCATCCACTGCACCTTCAGCCCAATCGCGGCCGCCTGCTTGAGCAATAGACTGCCCTGCGGATAGTACCCCGTGAAATACACCACCTCGGGGTTCGTCGCTTTCAGCTTGGTCAGCGTCGCGCCGAAATCGCTCTCCGCCGGATTGATCGCATCGTAGAAGGTGATGTTGGCGCCCTGCGCTTCGAGGAACCGCTTCGTCGATTCGGCCAGCCCCAGGGCAAACGTGGAGTTGTCGTGCAGCAGGGCGACTTTCTTGAACCCCAGCTGCTGCGTGATGAAGGTGGCCGCGAACAGACCCTGCCGGTCATCGAGGAAGCAGACGCGGAAGAAGTGCTGGTAGCCCTTGGTGCTCAGCCGTGTGGCGGTGGAGGCGGGCGTGATGTGCAGGATACCGGCGCGGTTGTACGTGGCCGACGCCGGCTCGGTGGCGCCCGAGTTCCAGGCACCGATCACCGCCATAACCTTCTTCGCCACCAGCCGATCGGCCACGAGGGCCGACTCCTGGGCGTCTCCCTTGTCGTCCTCGATCACGAGCTGGATTTTCCGCCCGTTGATGCCACCGGCGGCGTTGGTTTGGTCCACCAACATGGTCACGGCATTCCGGTAGCCGGTCCCTTCCGCGGCGTACTCACCCGTCATTGGCCCCTGTAGACCGAGGACGATCGCACCAGTTCCGTTTCCGTCTGGGGCCGCGACGGAAGAACAGCCCGCGACGACCAGCGCCAGTGCGGTACGCGCGCGAGACACCGCGCGGGAGAGGGACCAACCGATCATTGCCATGCTCCGAAAGATGTGTGTGCCTGCACCGTGGACGCCCACGCGGTGTGTCTGTGT
>CAITQY010000104.1 GCA_903894655.1 uncultured Gemmatimonadota bacterium | reverse complement strand
TGCGTGAGCAGCGGCGAGAGCAAGGGCGACAGACCGGTGACACGGAAGATCGTCACCTTCGCGGTGCCCAAAAACTCACCGAAGGCGAATCCGAAGCGACGCGAAGCCGCGATTTGCGACGCGAAAGTCTTCGTACTCCCATTCGCGCCAGGGTACCAGAGCGTTCGATAGTCGGGCGAGAGTTCACGCCACGTGGCGCCGACCGCCGCCCCGTTATCGAAGCTGTACGCGACACTGCCATTCTGGGTGATGATGTGAGGGGTGCGAACCCAGAGGAAGAAGCTGCCGCTGGTACCGCACGACACCACTAATTCCGGCCGGTCAACGGTACCGACAAGGTTCGTGATGGCTTCGTCGGCGATCAGCGTCGCGAACGAGGTCCCGCTCGAGCCTACGAATGCATCCCAATCGTACGCGGTGTAGGTACCGGTCCACGCCTCGCCATCGATCACCACCCGAATGGTGAAGCTCCCCGCCTGAAGCGGAGTCACGACGCCCGTCGCGGTCACCGCAGCGCGCCCCGTTTCGACGATGCCCCATGCAACCGGGCGGCTGATGATCGTGCCATCAGACAGTCGCGCCGTGATGGTGTACGGGTAGCTGTCGCCCACCTTCACCCGCGTCGCACCGGTGAACACGACCGTCGCGATGTTGTAGCGCACGGTCAGTACGACACTGCCTGTGCGTCCCTCACTGGTGGCCGAGATGGTCGTGGTACCCGGCGCGATCGCCGAAACGCTGCCGGACGCCGACACCGCGGCCACGTTCGCATCGCTGCTGGTCCACGTGATCGCGCGATTCGACAGCGCTGCCCCTGCCGCGTCACGCAGCGTGGCGGTGAAACCGCTTACCGCGCCCGGCGCCAGCGTGGCCGCACCCGCCACCGAAACCGTCGCCACCGGCACCGGTATCACCGTAAGCGTGGCCAACGCACTCTTGCCTTCGCTCGACGCCGTGATCGTGGTGGTTCCCACCGCCAGCGTCGTGATCGCGCCGTCGGTGCTCACCGCCGCCACACTCGGCGACGTGGACGACCACGTGATCGCGCGTCCCGTGAGCGTGGCCCCGCGCTCATCGCGCAGCACCGCACTCGCCGTGGTCGTGGCACCCAGCGTAAGCGTCGGCAGCGCCAGCGTGATCGCCACCGTGGCCACCGGGGCCGGGGCGATCGCGATCGGTGCGCTACCGCTCTTTCCTTCGCTCGTGGCGGTGATCGTGGCCGAGCCGGCGGCAATGGCCGACACCACACCGGCGCTGTTCACCGAGGCGATCGCGGGGGCCGATGACGACCAGTCCACCGAGCGTCCCGTGAGTACCGCGCCCGCGCCCGAACGCAGCTCGGCCGTCGCCGTGGCCGTCGCGCCCACCGTGATCTGTGCCGGCGACAGCGTCACCGTGACCGTGGCCACACCGGCATTCGCGGGCGGCGGCGTGGGCGCTGTGCTGCCATCTCCGCCTCCACCGCCGCACGCC
Organism: uncultured Gemmatimonadota bacterium; assembly: GCA_903894655.1. GTDB lineage: Bacteria > Gemmatimonadota > Gemmatimonadetes > Gemmatimonadales > Gemmatimonadaceae > Gemmatimonas. Next base: position 460 of record CAITQY010000104.1, on the reverse strand, counting down.
GTCATCACTGCCATCATCAGCACTGCATACGCAACACGTTGCATCAGACTCTCCGTTGATTGTCATCACGGCGCCGTCATTGGCCGTGGGGACAAGGTGGGAGAGGGGTCTGACAAACAGCGTGGGCGGCGGCTTTCCGCGTGGTGAACTGGCGCGTATCGATCTGGCAGACGGTCGCAGTATATCGGTGCCGCTCGCGTGGTACCCGCGGCTTGGCTACGGCACGCCGGCCGAGCGCGCAAATTGGCGGCTCATCGGCGCCGTCTGGTGCTCGACCCTTCGGCCTGCAAACGGCATCCACGAGGCATCGATCCCGTTTACGAACCCGCGTGCATTATGGCAATTTCGTCCACGTAGCGAGACACGTACTCGACGATAGCACCAGCCGTCATGACTGGCAGCCCCATCTCGGCGGCACGCTGCTCGAGTGGCGCAACCCATGTGTCATGCGCCAGGATGG
>CAITQY010000103.1 GCA_903894655.1 uncultured Gemmatimonadota bacterium | reverse complement strand
TTTCAGCATGACCTTCATTTTGCGACTCCTGATCAATGCGGTCGCGCTCTGGTGCGCCGCGCGCTTCGTCGATGGCATCAGCTACACCGGCAGCTGGCAGGGACTCGGCGCGCTCGCGCTCGTATTCGGTGTCGTGAACACGCTGGTGCGACCGGTGCTGTCGTTCTTCTCGTTCCCGATCCAGATCATCACACTGGGGCTGTTCACCCTCGTGCTGAATGCCGCCATGCTGCTGCTCACGAGCGCCCTCGCAACGCGACTTGGCGTCTCGTTCCACATCGGTGGCTTCTGGGCCGCGTTCGTGGGCGCGTTGCTGGTGAGCATGCTCAGTACCATCCTCAGTTGGATCGTGATCCCGAACGACGACAACGCCGACTGAACGCGCCGCGCAGGCGCGCAGCTCAGGCGGGAAGCTCGTCGAGCGCGCGCTGTAGCACCAGCGCCAGCGCATCTCGCACCCGCTCGGGCGCGAGAATCACGGCGTCGGGGCCGTACTGCAGCACATGGCGAATTGCCCAGGATTCGTCCGCCAGCGGATAGTGCACCAGCAGTGACCCGTCGGGGTGCAGCTCGCCGCTCTCACGCTCGGCGATCCAGCGTGCCACCGTTGGACTGTAGCGCACCACCAACGACTCCGCAGCCGGCGCGTCCTGCACGAACACATGCCCCTGCTGTAAGACCGATTCCACCGTGAAATCGGCGGGGCGTACGAATGCATCGGTCGTGGCCACCGCCGCACGTACGCGATCGAGGCGAAACACGCGCAGCGCGTCGCTGCGCTCGCAGAAGGCCACAAGATAGATGCTCGCATCGGCCCGCACCAACGCGTACGGACGGACGCGGCGCACGGTGGCATCGGTGTCGTTCGAACGCTGATACGTGAGCTGCACGACGTGTTGGGACTCGATGGCGCGCTGGAGCACGATCACAGCGTCCCACTCGGTGTCGCGCGCGGGTTCGACGGCGAACGGGCTGGGAACCTCGGCGGTCGCCCCCACCTTGCGCTTGTCGACCACCGTGTCGACCGGCCGCACCGAGATCTCACGCAGGCGCGCGCGCACATTCACCACGAGATGACGCTCATCGACCGGCAGCTCCTGCTCCAGGATGCCGAGCCCCAATTCGAGCGCCGCCACCTCGGGGCGCGTGAGGCGCATCGGACGCTTGAAGTGCGACGATCGCATCGACACGCTGTCCGCTCCCCAATACAACGAGAGGCTCTCCACGAAACCGGGCGGCGTGTCGTCACGGTCGAGCGATTGAAAATCGGCGCGCAGGATTTTCGCCGTGGTCCCCACGCGCGTGGCAAGCTGCTCGATCGTGAGTTTCGGTTCGTCGGCCATCGTCGGCAGCGCGATCAGCAAGCGCTGCAGTCGTTCATCAGCGCGCGTCATGCCACCTCCGTGGGGTACGGGGTGAGCTGCGCGGTCGCCGGTGCGGTGCGGTGCGCGACCAGCGTATCCTGCAGCAGGGCACGCCAGCCGACACGCCATTCGTCCGGTGACACGATCGAGGCATCCCCTCCGAACGTGAGCACCCATCGCAAAAACGGATCGCGGCGGCGCACCCGGAACTGTCGCTGCGACGGAAGGCTCGCCGCCTCGCCCAGCTGCATTCCCTGCAGCACCTGCCCCGACTCGCCCCGGAACGCGACCACCACCGAGACCGCCTCCTCATCGCCAAGCTCCCACGCCTGACGGGAGGCCGCATGTGCTTCGAGGTCGAAGGTGGCCGGAATGACGTAGTCGGGCTGCTTTTTCGTCGCGTTGTACTTCGGCTTGGAGATACGGTTCACGCGGAACTGCCGCAGCGCCTGCTGGTCCGCATCGTGCGCCACGAGATACCAGTGTCCCGTGAGAAACACGAGGCCGTAGGGCTCCACGGTGCGCATACTCGTACGGTTGCGTCCCATGCTGGCATAACCGAACGTCACCCGCTGTCGGGCCGACAGGGCGTCGCCCAACACTTCAAAGGTGGTGGTCTGCACTTTGACACTGGCCGTTAGTGGCTCTGTGATCGGCAGGAGACCGACATCCCGTTCGAGCTTGGCGATCGCGGCGGCGGCATCGGCATCGAGCATGGGATTGCCGAGTGCGCGCACGCGCGCCGCGGCACGACGCAGCGTGAGACACTCATCGGGCGTAATCGCCAGCACGGGCAACGACTGATAGCCGATCCCCTGCGGCCGCGCGATGGTGCGCACTTCGAGCGCCGGCACGATGCGCGATTCGCACAAGGCGAGAAAAGGCAGGTAGAACGCGTTGGGGAGAAGTCGATAGCGCGACTCGCCACCGTCGCTGTCGGCCAGCGTTTCGATCGCGACACCGAAGGCCCGCAGTTCGTCCTTGTCGCGCTCGAAGGTGCGCATGACGCTCTGCTCGTCCACATCGCCGGCCAGATAGCCCGGCACATCGCGACGCAGATCGGCGAACACGGCCCCGTGGTGGCGTCGCAGTAGCGCGGAGAGCAGATCGAGCCAGCGGGTCAGTTTATCGGCAGCAGCCATACAATAATTTCCCAAAAGACAACGGATTACCGGCCGCGACGGAATCCTCGCCGCGCCCTTGGTGAACTCAGGAAATGAATACTGGCACGACGAACTGACAAAACAGCGCGCCCACGATCGTCATCGCGAAGCCCCAGAGCAGCAGTTGGCGAAACAACTGCTTGGTGTCATGCCCGGTCGGCACGGC